>JBDLIO010000072.1:0-8073 GCA_039714865.1 Acidobacteriota bacterium
AGGAACTGGACGACCAGCGGCAACTCCCAGGACTGGGGATTATGAATTGAGACATCTGTTTTCCAGTAGGTTCCGCCGTTCCCGGGCGTATTGGCTGCCGCCGGGATGATCCAGCTTGCGGCCAGTTGCGCGTCGGCGACGGTCGGCACGAACGCCAGGGCGATCGAGATCAGCACCACGATGAGAAATGAACGATTCATACCAGCCTCCAGTTCTTCGATGCCAGAGTAACGCAAGAATCGGGCCAGCGGAGAGAACAGGTTTCGCGGGCTCAACTCCGAAAAACAAGGAAACCGTCATCTGAAGAGGACGTCCCAGGAGGCCGTATTGCATCGAGCGCGAGCGGATTTCGGAGCGCCGCGAAGGGCCCATCAAGGCGGGTTTTTGTCGCAGTACTCTGAGTGCGGGTCGAAAATCCAACGAAAATGGGGCTTCGCGCCGCCCGAAAGGCACCGTGATTCTATGCAATACAGCCTCCTCGGCAGGGTGAAGGACGACGGATTCGGGTGCCCGCCATACTACAATTGAAATATGAAGATCACGGGCGCAGCCTTTCTGGTGTTGTTGATTGCTGTTGTCATCGTCATGATTCTCAAGGTCAAAGAAGTCGAGCACGTCCGGGATGATGTTGCTCGAATGGTGCCCTACCTCGAGGAAGAGGGGGTCGAGGGGCAAACGATGAGGCATCGAGATGCACTGGATCGCATCAGGGAGATGGAGGATCTCTGTGCAACGCCGTCCCTGATCGAGTCTTCGGTACCCCGGCTTCGCCAGGTGGCCGAAGAAGCCGCAGCATGGGCCGCCGGATCCCCCGCTCCCAGCGTCGAGTTGACGGCGTCGGTGGCTCTGAGGGCGGCGGTTGTCGCCCTTCGGGACTACGCCGTTCGGCCGTCCGACCGTATACTGGCAAGAGCCAAGTCCGAACTCCTGGACGCAAAATCGGCCCTCGAAGGCTTCGAGCCGACCACGACGACCACGGACGCGCTACGGGATCGCATGAAAAACATCGAGTATTCCCAGCGTGAGAAGCTCCAGGAGATGGAAGAGGCCTACTAGGCAACTCGTCGGACGAATTGCAAATTCACCGTAACCCAACGCCATCCAGAATTTCGTCCGGGATATTGGTCTTTTTGAGTGCGCCGGCGCCGGCCTTCTGCAGATCCGCCGCGATCAGAGCCAGCCAGCGCTGCACGGCGTGGGTCCTTTCAATGTCAATGTAGGGCCAGAGCCGCACGCTGGTGTCGCCGTGATGCGGGGCCACGAGACCCAAGGGGTGCAGGGCGCGAGAAAACTCAACGATGACCCCTTCGAAAAGGAGGGCCCCGGCGTCGGATCGGGTCCACCACCCTTCGGTCTTGAGTACGGCACGCCCCCAACGTCGGGCCTCGGTGTCGATCTCGGCGACGGCGGATGGAAAATCTGTCGGTCCCTCGAGTATCAAATGGGGCATCAGGAGTCTCCAGAGTCGGCGGTGCCGACGAACGACATGACAATGGACCGCTTGCGGTCACGGACATCACACTCCACCAGGACCAACTGCTGCCAGGTTCCCAACAGCAAACGCCCACCGGTGACGGGAATCGTCACCGATGGCCCGAGAACGGCCGCCCCGAGATGGGAGAATCCGTTGCCGTCGCCCCACCGGCGATCATGATGGTATTCAACGTCAGACGGTGCCAGCCGCTCCAGGGCTTCTTCGAGATCCTGCAGTGCGCCCGGTTCGAATTCTATGGTGGTGATTGCAGCCGTTGACCCGGGCACGCAGAGGGTCAGCTGACCTTCACCCGCCTTGATTCGGCTCAACCACAAGGCGGTTTCCTGGGTCAGATCCAGAATATGACCGTGGCCTTCTGTTCGGACTTCGATCTGCTCGGTGTGTACGATCATACGTCAGTATAAACACCTTGATACCATCGTGCGGTATCTTGCGGCATCACACGCTCGGGAGCGGCGCTCCGTTCGGCAGCGTGCGGGGAGGATTGATGGTTCGGTTCAACATCACAGACGGCCGGTTTCAATGAGGCTTCTGGTCCTGACCGCCCGGCCCGATGTCGGCACCAACCGACGGCTGGTCGAAGGGGGACGAGTCGCGGGTGTTGACGTCGAGATCGTCGATGCGAGTCAGGCGGTCGTGCAAGTCGGCGGCGGGCCTACGGACATTCTTCTCGGCGGGCGAAGTGTTTTTGACCCCAAACCTCGAGCTGCGATCGCCCGTGTCGGAAACTGGCGACCGGAGACCATGCTGGCGATGGTCGAGGCCCTCCAGGGTGCGGGCATTCCTACGCCCAACGGTCCCGAGGCGTTTCGTGCCGGGCGAGACCACTGGCAGAGTCTCTTGATGCTGTCGCAAGCGGGTCTCCCTGTCCCGAAAACCCTCGCGGCCATGGACCCCGAAAGAACCGCGACCGCTGCGGTGTTGATTCTGGGCCTGCCGGTCGTCGTCAAACTTCGCCGGTCGCGAATGGGAGTCGGCGTGATCGTCTGTCGGCAATTGGACCACCTGGAAAGTGTGTTGGATTCCCTGTGGCGTCTGGGGGACGAGTACGTCGTGCAGGAATGGATTGAATGTGGCGGCCGGTCGACGCGAGTCCTGGTTGCCGGGGACCGGCCTATCGGCTCGGCCCACTTCGAGGCGGCGAACGGTGAATGGCGGTCCAACGGGGCCCGTGGAGGATCTGCCCAGAGTGCCGATTTGCACGACTCCCAGGCTGAACTTGCCGTGGCTGCCGGCAAGGCGCTGGGATTGGGGCTGTGTGGAGTGGATCTTCTCGAAGGTCGCCAGGGCACCGTGGTGTGTGAGGTCAATCCAACACCGGGTTTCAAGCAGGTCGAACAGGCGACGGGCATCGATGTGGCTTCGGAGATTGTTCGATACGCGGTAGGACTGGAATTTGAAAAACCCGGATGAAGAAGGGTTGAACCGCAAAGACGCCAAGAGCGCAAGGAAAAACGCAAAGAGGGATAAAAAAGGGCGTGCAACCGATTGGTTGCACGCCTTGTTGGATGGATTGGTTGTGGTTTACGCCGATTCAGGAGCGGCCATCTGACGCGCACCCAGTTCACGGTCCAGCATCAGCAGTCCGTGGTTTGAGCCCTCGACCATCTTGACCTGATTGGCCAGGGTGTCGGCGGTTGCCACCTCTTCAACCTGTTCAGTGACGTACCAGTGCAGCATCACGGTCGTCGCGTGGTCTTTCTCTCGGGTCGAGACATCGACCAGTGCGTTGATACGGTCGGTGATGTACTGTTCGTGAGCCAAGACGGCGTCGAACGCCGCCGAGGGCGACGCCCATTCCCTCTGAGGTGCGTCCAGGGCCATCAACTCGACTTGTCCGCCCCTTTCGATCAGGAAGTCAAAGAGCTTCATCGCGTGGGAATACTCTTCCTGGGCCTGGATATTCATCCAGTTGGCAAAGCCGTCCAGATGGATGGTCTTGAAATAGGCCGAGACCGACAGGTACAGGTAGAACGAGAAAAACTCGGCGTGAATCTGTTCGTTGAGCGCATTTTCAACATTGGCGTTCATGGGACCTCCCTAGCTCATGTGCTCGCCCAGGTAGTCGGCGACGCCATCGGATGTCGGCTTCATCGCGGCATCTCCGGGATTCCAGTTGGCCGGGCAGACCTCGCCATGCTCTTCGGTGAACTGGAGGGCGTCGAGCGTCCTCAACACCTCGTCCACGTTTCGACCCAGCGGGAGGTTGTTGACCGTCGAATGGTGAATGACGCCGTCCTTGTCCAGTATGAACAGGCCCCGCAGCGCGATGCCTTCCTTTTTGAGGAGGACTCCGTAGTCCTTGGAGATCGTCTTCTTGAGGTCGGCGACGATCGGGAATCGGACCTGACCCAGGCCGCCCTGGTTCCGGGGGGTGTTCTTCCACGCCCAGTGGCTGAACTGCGAGTCAACCGAGACGCCGATGACTTCGCAGTCGCGCTTCTTGAACTCGTCAAGCTTGTCATCGAAGGCGATGATCTCGGACGGGCAGACGAAGGTGAAGTCCAAAGGGTAGAAGAACAGCACAACATATTTTCCACGGAAATCCGACAGGGTCAGATCCTCCATTGTATTGTCTTCCAGGACCGCCTGAGCGGTGAAGTTCGGGGCTTTCTTTGCAACAAGGTGTTTCATGTTTCCTCCACTTTCATTGGGTTGACTCACCCCTGTCCAGGGCCAGTCACTCAACTCCAACCGAAGGACAAAGCCGTCTATTCCCCGCCGGGACCGTTGTCATCGACGCCAGGCAGGGCAGTGGCGCCGAGGATCGACATCGGGGTGACCCACGGGCGGAGATTATTGCGGCTGTCGGCGTGTGACCAGAGTACGCCTCGGCACGTGTCGGAGCCCGACGGTGCGCCCAGGACCAGCTGAAGACCGACCAGAACCGTGGCTGCAGCCAGCAGGAGGGCGGTCGTCTTCAGGCATACCGGCTCAAGGCGGTGGACCCAGGGCCTGGGGAAGGCCAACCAAGCCATCATCACAGCGGCGATCGAGGGCAGGGCGGCGGCAACAATAGGCGGCCAGAGCATCTCGAAGGACCCGAGACCCTCGAGGGGGGACCCGTGAAAAGTAGAGCCGGTCCGGGTCACGATGAATACTCCTGCGGCGATCCAAACGAAGGCCGGGAAGACCAGGTGCATCACCACAGTCAGTATTCTTCCTGAACGCTTCAACTGCGGCTGCGCCCCGCGGGCCAGGGCCAGAAGGCGCAGGGTGGGGATCAGGGCGGCCCACGCGCCAAGAACGGGAACCAGCCAAGCCACTACGGGCGACAGGTCATGGAGGCGGAGAAAACGGGAGAGATGACCGTCCCAGGGATCCAGGAGAGCCATCCACCCGAGGCCGAGGACCGAGGCCATCCAGGAAATCTGAATTGCCACAAGCTCCGAGGTCAGGCCACCTGGCCTGGGAACGAAGGGGACCATGAGGGCGGCCGTGAGCAGGCAGACTCCTATGCCGCCGAGCCAATAGCCGGCAGCGGCGCCCTGCGTGGAAAAGGCCAGTGTGGGCTGGTTGACCAGGGCCCACGTCTGTTGGTGCAGGGGCAGGGTCACGCCGATCCAACGGCAACCTCCGAGGATCGCGCCCAGACCTTGACCTCCGGCGATGAGGCCGAGGGTGATGATGCCCCCGCACAGGGCGGCAAGCCAGCCGGTGAGGATTGCCACGGGTGAATTTGGATTGGGCCGTGAAAACATGTCTCATGCTACCATCTCTCCGACATGATTGAAGACACTGGATTTAGCCCTAAGTTCTCACCAGGTTCCTGCTGCGGCCGACACTCCTTTGTCGCCATTCTGGTTCTTTCCTTCGCCTTGGTTGCCGGAACTGTGGCCGGCCAGGCACTGACCGTGCGGTCTCTCGAGGGGGGGACCGAGGTTGTGCTGGTGACCCAGACCCTGGCAGAAATGTCCGCGGCATGCTGGCCCGTCCTCGGCGAAAACATGGAGTGGGAAGGACGCTGTGTCGCTGGAAGTGATCTGACCTTCACCGCCGGACTCGAAAGTGCCCTGGGAGACCTCGATGAGGCCCCATCGGTCCTGATCATCGTTGGTGGCTCGGGTCGCCGCGAGGCCATAGATCGGGCCGGGAGGGTTCTGGTTGGAAAGGGCGCCGCTGAAGCGCCCCCCCGTGGAGGGCACAGCCTCGGCGAGGGTGGCCAGGAGCGACGACTGGGACAGCCTGGGGGGCCGTCGATCTTGCGGCTGGAGGTTCAACTTCCACCGGTGGACGATGCCGACCGAACGGCCGTCGAGGTCCTGTGGAACCTGTTGCCCCGTCATCTGGCCGAAGTCAGTCCCGGCCTGAGGAGTCGGATCGATGGTGATGTCGGCTCTCTTGAGTATTCCGTCGACGGTGACCTGGGCGATCTGGAGTTACGCAGTCTCCGCTTGGGCCTTGCGCAGGTATCTGGAGCGCCGTCACTGGAATCCGAAGAGGTCGAACGGGAGGCCGGCCGGCTTCGGATCGCACGATCGGCGCAGTTGGAATCGGTGGAGAGGGCCGGCCTCGAGTTGTTGGACCTCTGGGCTCGTGGGGGGAGTGACGGCATTCGGCAGTATCTCTTCGGGCCTGACGGCGTCACTCTGGCACGGGTCCGTGAGGCTGCCGGTCAGTGGCTGCCTCGGCACCCCGGCCACGCCGTGTTTGTGATGCCGCCCCGACATTTTCGCCCGAGGTTTGCACCGGGACCGGAGACCGGGCGCATGGCCAACGACCTCTCCGCCGCCATTCTCGCCCGTCCTTCGGCTCCCTTGGCAACCCTGGTGCTTCGGCCGGTTCTTCTTTCGGATCTGACGGGAGACGCCGAAGCGGTGGTCTTGACGCGACTTGCCACGGCCCTGCGCCGGTCCGAAAACCGCCCCGCCTACATTGCGGTCGAGAGCCGTCCGCCCCGATTGGAGCTTGCTGCCCAGGCCGGTGATTTCCCTGGACTCTGTGAGGCTCTGCAGGAGGCCTTGGCTGGTGTTGCTTCCGACACGACGCACCTGGGGACAGGATCCAATGCTCGGGCGAAGGCCCTCCGCTTGATGGCCGGCCTGTTGGGTCTGGATGCCGGGGCCGAAGTAACGCCGGCGATGGTTCTTGCGTCAGGGAATCTGGCTGTCGGGGGCGTAGCGGCTGACGCCGAACTGGCACTGGAGGCTCTGGAAAAGTTCGGGGTCGGTGGACGCGCATCAGGGGTAACACCCGCGGGTACCCCTCGGGGAGAACCGAGGCACCGAATGCCTGCGGCCGGAACACTGTCGACGGTGGCCGTTGCCCTGCCTCTGGCTGCGGGGTTTCCTGTTCCCGAGACGGTTGCCGAAATCCTGTCGAATCGGGCGGCAAGGCTGATCGAAGGTGTGTCCGCCGAGGTGTTGTTGCCGTTGATTCCCGGCCGGGCGTTCATGGTACTGGTGATTTCAAGGGACGGAGATGTTGCCGCCCTCGAAGAGGACATTCATGAACGCTGGAAGGTGCTGTTTGCCCCGGCTTCCGAGCAGGAGTTGCAGAATTTGCGCAGGGAAGTTGCCGCACGCGTCGTGAAGGTGGCCGGTGGTGTGATGGGCAGGGCACGGGTATGCGCTGCTATCGCTGCGGGCGCCGACAGTTGGCGGACGCCGAGCGACCGGGAGATGGCTGCCCTGACCGTTGACCTGATTGCCGTGAACTTCGATCTCGAGCTCCTGGCGGAAACATCCGATGCCCAGTGGACGGCCTCGGGTCCGGCAGCAGTCATCCTGGGCGAGGAGTGATGGAGGCTTTATGAAAGCGACGATTCAACAGCAGATGCAGTTCTTGACCAAGGGCTGTGTTGACGTGGTTCCCTCGGAGGCGCTGGAGAAAAAGCTCCAGCGATCATTGGATTCCGGGGAGCCTTTGACGATCAAGGTGGGCTTCGACCCGTCGGCCCCGGATCTGCATCTGGGTCACACCGTGATCATTCGAAAGATGCGCCACTTTCAACAACTGGGCCATCGCGTCATCTTCCTGATTGGGGACTTCACCGGCCTGATCGGCGACCCGACGGGGAAGAACACCACTCGGCCACAGTTGACGCAGGATGAGATCGAGACCAATGCCGCAACCTACCGGCGTCAGATCTTCAAGCTCCTCGATCCGGAGACCACTGTCGTCGATTTCAACTCGAAGTGGTTGGGACAACTGGGTTCCGCAGAATGGATCAAGCTTGCTGCCAAGGTGACGGTCGCTCAGATGCTCGAACGGGACGACTTTCGCACGAGGTACGAGGCCCAGAAACCGATTGCGCTGCACGAATTCCTCTACCCCCTGGCACAAGGTTTTGACTCGGTGGCCCTGAAGTGTGACGTGGAGTTGGGCGGCACCGACCAACTCTTCAATCTCTTGATGGGTCGCCACCTGATGCGGGAGCATGGTTTGGAACCGCAGGTCGCGATGACACTGCCCCTTCTGGAGGGGCTGGACGGTGTCGAAAAAATGTCCAAGAGCCTGGGCAACTATGTCGCCGTCGAGGATCCACCGAACGAGATGTTCGGCAAGCTGATGTCGGTGTCGGATGAGCTGATGTGGAAATACTGGCTGTTGTTAACCGATCAAAGCGCGGAAGCGAT
>JBDLIO010000073.1:0-8044 GCA_039714865.1 Acidobacteriota bacterium
CCAAACGGAGAAGGCGGCGACGGCGGAAGCCGAAGTCTCCCGGAGGAGGAACGCCTCCGGCATCCGAATAGGGCCAATGAACGTCCAACGTCCAACGTCCAACGTCCAACTTTGAAGTTCGCGGGCTTGGTCGGAGAGAAATTTGTCGGCACTGGTCGGTGCTCAAGAGGAACGTTGGCCGTTCACTCTTTGCCCTCAGCGGTTTTGATGCTGGTGACGAAGATCTTGATGAGTTCTTCCACTTCTTCCAGCAGTTCCTCGAGCCGAGTTTGCGGCTCAATCAGAGGCACGACCTGGATCAATCGCAGCCATCGCTTGGTTTCGCGAAGCTCTTTCAATGCAATGCGAAGCTTGTGGATGAAATCTTTCCTGGATTCCGCCCCCTGCGCCTCTCCATGATGCGCGAATGGAGAGGTGCCTGACCTCAGGATCTGCCCGCTGACATGGTTTCCAACTCTCGTGTTCGGCAGATCTTCGACCACTTTTACGATTCGAACAGAAAACTCCAAGAGTCGATCCTCAAGATCAAAACGATGCTCACTCAACCGGCTCCTCCTTCAGTGTTCACTCTTTCTTCCCCAAAACCAAGCTGGGATTCCTCAGCACCGAACCCCGCCATCCAAACACCCAGTGCCCAAACCCGCGTACTTCGACGTTGAACGTTGGACGTTGAGCGTTCGACGTTCACCTCTTCTCCCCACACCCCCTCCAGCACCGATCCCCGCCGCCCCAACACCCGGTAACCAAATTCGCGTACTTCAACGTTGGACGTTGGACGTTGGACGTTCAGTCCTTCTCCCCACCCAGGTTCGCCCCTTCCGGGCCGAAGCCTTGGTCGGACCATGAAGGCAGCAACGGTCCGCGCTGCTCGGGATCGATCCACTGAAAATCACGAAGTGACGCCGGGATCTCCCACTGCCCGATTTTTTCGCCCTTTTTCGAGTCAACAACGATCAGGCGCTGCAAATCAGTCGCGGCGGCCACCAAACGCCCGTCCGGCCCCACGGCCAAACGCATCGTACGACCGGGAATCAGAATCGGGTCGTCCGTCACAACCTCGAGGACATCTTTCTTGAGCTTGAGCTCCCACCGAAGCAAACGCCCTGAGGCCCCCGCGACCACCAACTCCTTGCCACCGGAAAGGACCACGACGTCGGTCGCCCCATCCGGAACCGGCAGACGCCGGATCTCCGCCAGGGTCATCGAATCCAGCAGCACGACATCCCCGGCCGTTCGGTCAATGACGGCCATCACTCCTCTTGCCGGCGCCATGGCAAAGCGTACGAGGTCGTGGTCGAAGGCCTTGCTGTACACAACCCGCCGATGCATGAGGTCAACCGCGGAAATCGTCGTGCCGCCCTCCCCTGAAGGCCTGCGTTCCAGAATGAGCACCGTCATCCCCTCCGGGCCAAGTTGGACTTGCCACGGGCGGTCGAATGTCCCATCCATCCTGAAGATCAGCGAACGTTCGGGGAAGCTGACCATCGTCAAGGCGCCGGCGACCACGAGATATCGGTCCTTCCGGGGTCCGAAGTGAGGCATGGTCACGCCGGAGATCCGCTCCACAACCCGGCCCGAGCGCAAATCGATGACCGTCGTCCGGCTGTTGACGACATCAGGGGCGAAAAGAACGCCGGCCGGCGCGGGAAAGAGGAAACCCACCGGTCCGGTCTCCAACGAACGAATGCCCGGCGCTGCCGGATCGACGAGCACCACCTGGTCGCCGGAGGACATCGCCAACACTCCGCGGGGCACAACCGGCTTGCCGGCCTCAACCGAGACTGACGACAGGCACAGCGCAACCAGCACCACGGCGAACCGGGAACGGCTCATCGTTCAGCCTCCGGCCGAACCGACTGCTCAGGCTCGTCCAGGTCCAGGCGCCCATTCTGTTCGACCTTGACCTTTGTCGTTCCTGTTCCCCGCTGCAGGTAAAGGTGGCCGACGATGCCGTAGCCGACAGCCCTCTGTTCCATCAGGTCTCGGAGCCTCAGAAGTGCCGATGCGTTGTTGACATGAAAGGTCACACTGCCGATCCGGGAATCCAGACCGTCAACCGTTACGGCATCCTTCATCATGCCCCGGCCGACCTTTTTCCCGTCCAGAACCAGTTTGAACGACGCCCCGTCGACGACGATCGGATCAAGCGCGGGATTGGAGATGCGAACCGCGGCCACCATGGTGGTTTCAAAGAGCGTTGCCTCAGTCAATTCAAGGTTTGACAACGTAACTTCCGGCCGTTCGTCGGGCGGTATCGAGACACACCCGGAGACCAAGACCAGCACCAACACGAGCGCTGCCCCTCCGGCATAGGCCCGAAAAATTCCTTGTTTCATGGATCAATCCCCCTTGTGCCCAGTCGATCAGCCTTCGATTCTTCCAGATCCTAACAAAACCGCCCTTTCCATCCTCGGGATTGTGCTGGTAAAATTAAAGGTCAAACAATCGTAGACGTGTCGAGGGCGCCGGTCGATGAGCGATTCGGTGTTCTGGGCACACCCAAAGAAAAGGAGACGCCATGTCAGTCGCAAAAGTCACCGAAATCAGCTCAAGCTCACCAAACAGCTTTGATGATGCCATCGCCAAGGGAGTCGCTCGGGCCGACAAAACCCTCGACAAGGTCAAAGGCGCCTGGGTCAACGAGATGAAGGTCGTGGTCAAGGATGGCAAGATCACCGAATACAGGGTCAACATGAAGGTCTCCTTCATTCTCAAGGACTGAAGGAAAACACAATGACAGATTCAATCGTCAGTGGCCTGATGCAGCAACTCCAGGGCGGCGGCATCGGAGAAATCGCCAAAACCCTCAATCTCAACGACGACCAGGTCAGCAACGTCGTCTCCGGCGCCCTGCCCGCCCTGATGGGGGCATTCAGCCGCAATGCCGGATCACAATCCGGTGCGGACGCCCTCTTCGGCGCGTTGGCAGGCAAGCACGACGGCGGCATCCTCGGAAATATCGTCGGTTCCCTTGCCGGCGGAAAAACCGCGGACGCCGGCATCCTCAAACACGCCTTCGGCAACAAGCAAGGCGCCGTCGAGCAAGCACTGAGTGCCGGCAGCGGCGTCGACATGGCGTCGGTCGGCAAGATCATGGCCATGGTAGCGCCGCTGGTCATGGGCGCCCTCGGCAAGACTCAACGGGCGAATGGCCTCGACACCGCCGGCATGGCGGACATGGTCAGAAACGAGGGCAGGGCCGCCCAAAAGCAGGCGCCGCAGGCGATGGACATGCTGGGCAGCCTGCTCGACAGCGATGGCGACGGGAGCGTCATGGACGACATCGGCAAACTGGGCTCGAGCCTGCTGGGTTCTTTCCTGAAGTAGTCAATCGTCGGAAATACGACAATATCAAACGGGAGGTCGTCCTCCCGTTTATTTTTTCGAAAAAACCCAGGTGTCGCCTGAACTCTGATCCGGCACGAAAGCATAACCCTCAAGGTCGAATCCCTTGAGTGCATCGGCACTCTCGAGCCGGTTCTCAATGATGAATCGGACCATCAAGCCGCGAGCCCGTTTGGCGGCAGTGCTGTGAACCTTGATTTCCCGGCCGCCTTTGTATTCAAAAAATGCCGGCGTCACCATCTTCGCGGACAAAACATCGGACCGTACAGCCTTGGAATACTCCGCACTGGCGAGATTGATCAAAACCCTGTCCCGGCTGTCCTTGAGGATCTCGTTGATCCTCCCGGTGATCTGCCTGCCCCAGTAACGGTAGAGATTGGCGCCCGCCGGGTTGTTGAGCCTGGCCGCCATTTCCAGCCTGTAGGGTTGCATCAAATCCAGCGGACGCAGCAAGCCGAAGAGTCCGGAGAGGATGCCGATCCGGGTCTGGGCCCAATCCAGAGCCTCCGGTTCCAAAGACCCCGCATGCAAAGCTCGAAATGCGTCCCCGCTGTACGTCAGCATCGCGGGACGAGCATTGAGGGCCGTCAGAGGAGTCTCAAACGCCTGGAAACGCTGGTGGGTCGCCTCCGCCAACGAGTCAGACACATGCATCAGGGACCGAATATCGTCAATGCTCAGAGCCCGGAGCAAGTCCATCAGGACCATCGCTTCGGTCATCAGGGCCGGCGTCGTCAATCCGCTCTTGATGCGCGTCGATTTTTCGACCATCGTTTTTGCCGGGGACATTACGGTGAACATTTAGCCTCCACGAACCGGAAGAATACAGGGTATTGCTGAAAGCTCGGCTGCTTGCAATGGCCGGATGTCACAATGCGGGCCGGGCAATCGCGCTCCCACCGCGAGACCTGGGGCACCGTAGATGGAGCGCGATTGCCTGGCCCGCAACGAGCGCCCCCTCGTTTCGCCCTTTTTGCAAGAGGCTCAGCTGAGAGCTGAGAACCGACAGCTGATAGCATGAGGAATGACACTGGTATCCGACCTCAAGCAGCGGGCGCTCGACGAGGGATTCGACCTCGTCGGCATCGCCGCCGCCGAAGAATCTCGGGGCGCCTCCGCCCTGAGGCGCTGGCTGCAGGCCGGGATGCACGGGGAAATGGCCTACATGGCAACAACGGCTGATGTCCGAAGTGACGTTCAGCAACTGCTTCCCGGCTGCCGATCCGTCGTCGCGGTGGCCCAGAGTTATCACACCGATCAACCCGAGAGCCGATCATCGACGGACCCGGACACCGTATGGATCTCCAGGTATGCCTGGGGCCGCGATTACCACCGGATTCTCAAGAAGAAACTGATCCGCCTCGGGCGCTGGTTGGCCGAAGGACACCCCGGCACAGGATGGCGGGCTTGCGTCGACACGGCCCCGGTCCTGGAGCGAGAGTGGGCCGCTCGGGCAGGCCTGGGTTGGATCGGCAAGAACACCATGCTGATCAACCGGCGCCTGGGTTCCGAGCTCTTTCTGGGGCTCTTGTTGACCGACATCGAACTGGAGCCGGATGCCACCGCGCCTGAACATTGCGGCCGGTGTACCGCCTGCCTGGATGCATGCCCAGCCGAGGCATTCCCCGAACCTCGCCTGCTCGACGCGCGCCGCTGTATCGCCTATGTGACGGTCGAGCACCGCGGCCCGATTGCCAAGGAACTCGAAGTCCCGCTGGGCAACATGGCTGCGGGCTGCGATATCTGCAACGAGGTCTGCCCCTTCACGCGGAAAGCGCCGGCGAACCTCCATCAGGAGTTCCAACCGGCGCCTCACCGGTTTCAACCGGCACTGGCCGACCTCGAAAACCTCGACGATTCAGGGTGGCGAACCTGGCGGCAGGGCAGTGCACTCAACCGGATCCCTCATCAGGCGCTCAAACGAACGCTCTCGGTCATCCGGAAGAACCAGAGCAGAAGTTGAAGAGTTCAAGAGTAAAAGAGTTCATGAATGCAGCAGCCGGGGAAGCTCAGGGTTCCTCGACTCTTACACTCTTGAACTCTTAAACCACTTAACCTTTTAAAGGCCGGATCACCATCGTCAGGTCACGTCCTTCAAGTTCGGTCGGCATGCGGTCAACTTTGGCGATGTCGCTCAAAGCTTCGGCAATGCGCCTCAAGATTTCAAATCCGTTCTCGGGCCGCCGCATTTCCCGGCGCCGGAACATGATCGTAATCTTGACGTGTTTCCCCTTGTCGAGGAACTTCCTCGCCAACCGGGTCTTGGTGTCGAAATCGTGCACATTGATGTTGGGTCGATACTTGACCTCTTTGACCTCAATCTGCGTTTGATGACGTTTCGCTTCCCGAGCCTTCTTCTCCTGCTCGTACCGGAAACGTCCGTAGTCCATGATCTTACAGACGATCGGGCGGGAGGTCGCAGCGACCTCAACCAAATCAAGACCTTTGGAGCGAGCCATTTTCAACGCCTCGTCCACCGGCACGACACCAACTTGTTCCCCTTCTTCGTCGATCAATCGAACTGGAGTCAGCCGAATGCGTTCGTTAATTCGAACCTTGGGCTGATCTGGAGCATCTCGAAACGCGTATTTCCGAATGGTGATCCTCCTTTCACTTTCGCCATGTAGAAAACGGCGAAATCTCACCAACTAGGGCGAAGTATACCGTTTTTCTTCGTAAAAAGCTGAGTTCCTGCGGGAATTCTCCCCGACGACACCTCAAGAGTCGCCGTGGTCCTCCACCGGACGGCTCACCAGCAGGAAAATGGCCACGACGCCGGCAATCGTCAAGGGCAGTGCCAGCCACAGTGACAGACCGAACACACTCGACGGGAGGTAGCCGAGAACCAGCGCGGCGCCTGCCGCCAAAAGGGCATAAGGCAACTGGGTACGAACGTGGTCGACATGATCACAGCTCGAGGCCATCGAGGACATCACCGTCGTATCCGAGATCGGCGAACAGTGATCGCCGAAAACCGATCCGCCGAGAATGGCCGACACCGTCGCCGACAACAGGGTCGCAGACTCCGGCGCGGCTCGGAGAATCAACGGCACGGCCAGCGGCGTCAAGATCGCCATCGTCCCCCACGAGGTTCCGGTCGAAAATGACACCGCCGCAGCGACCAGGAACACCAACGCCGGCAGCAGCACGGCCGGCACATGTGGGCCGACCGCTTCCGTCAGCCAATCCGCCGTGCCCAGATCGGTACAGACTCGGCCCAAAGACCAGGCCAGTGTCAAGACCACAACGGCGATCAACATGCTTTTGAAACCCGCGATCATCGCGTCCATCGACTCTTCGAGGGTCAACAATCCCTGACCCATGGCCAATACGACTGCCACGGTCAGTCCGACCAGACTCCCCCACAACAAGACCGTGAAAGGATCCGAGGCGCCGATCACCTCCGCCAGGCCGGCGGCGCCGGCCCCGTCTGCCTCGAGACTGGCCTTGCCGGTCACCCACAGGCCCGCCAGCATGACGACGACGACCGAGAGCACCGGAAGAGCGGCGTTGAACCACCGCCTGGGCGCCTCAGGCTCCGGCTCCAATGCCGTGGTGTCAAAATCAGCCAACGGTCTGGACTGATCGGACAGCAGGGCTCCGGCTGCGGCCCGGCGTTCGGCCGCAAGCATCGGGCCCATGTCCCGTCGCGATACGGCGACGCTGAAGGTCAAGGTCAGCGCCGCGAAGGGATAGAACGCAGCCGGCACCGACGCCAGGAATACCGAGAAGGGATTGAGGTCGGCGCCGTTGGCCTGCAAAGCATCGCCCAGGACCGACACCTGATATCCAACCCAGGTCGACACCACCGCCACACAGGCAACCGGCGCAGCCGTCGAATCAACAAGAAACGCCAGCTTTTCCCGGCTGACTCGATGCCGGTCCGTCACCGGCCTCATCGCATGGCCGACCACCAGCGTATTCGAGTAATCATCGAAGAAAATCGCCGCACCCATCACCCAGGTGACAATCTGGCTGCGGCGCGGCGTGGTCGCCAGCGGCTCCAACCGTTCCACAACCCCGGCCGTTCCCCCGGACCGACTCATCACCGCAACCATCCCGCCAAGCAACATTGAGAAGAGCAGAATGCTGATGTGATCGGGATCGGTCAGAGCCTCCCGCAAATTGGTGTCGACCAGGCGCAGAAAGCCGCGACCCGGATCGCCTGCGAGCATCGTCGCACCCAACCACACGCCGAGGAACAGCGACGCCACCACCTGTCGGGCCCACAAGGCCAGGAAAATTGCCAAAGCCGGCGGCAGCAAGCTCCACGCCGATCCATGCGCCGCCTCGGGGGCCGGCAACAGCCACCAACCGACAACGAGCACCGCTGCAGCGGCGAACAACCGCATCACCCGGGAGTTCATCGAGCGAGACTAACACGCGCCAGGCACCCGGCCCCTGACACAGAACGCAATTGAACCGCAAAGACGCCAAGTACGCGAAGGACACGCAAAGAGAACAAATTTGAACTGCAAAGACACAAAGCGCACAAAGAAAATGGGGGGACGAACCGCGGACTGTCACCGTTGCGGACCTGGAGGTCCGCGCTCCATCAAGGCGCTCAAGACCTTGCGGTGGGAGCACGCGTTGGAACCGGCGCCAGACCGAAGGGATGCCGTTGCGGACCTGGAGGTCCGCGCTCCATCAAGGCGCTCAAGACCTTGCGGTGGGAGCGCGGACGTCCACGTCCGCATCG
>JBDLIO010000074.1:0-8000 GCA_039714865.1 Acidobacteriota bacterium
TGTGCTTTTTTGTGCCTTTTTGTGGCTATTCTGTTGTTTTTGCAAGAGGCTCAGCTGATAGCTGACGGCTGACAGCAACCCGGCGGGACGGTCAGTCGCTTTTTGATTCCGACTCCGCCGGGTCAGCCACCAAAGAGATTTCCCATCGACGGCATTTCCATCGGCTCTCCGGTGATTTTGCTGGTGGCGCCTGAGAGGCCGAAGCCTACCAGCACAGTCTCCATGTGCTGCGGGTCGCCGTTGACCACATCGTCGGACACGATCTTGACGATGCCGAAGGGCACCTCGCTCGAGATCCACTGGGTGGATTTGCTCTCCACCTTGATCGTCTTGAAGACGACCTTGGCGCTGGAACTGCCTTGACCGCGGTACCGATCACACTCGAAGGTCCCCGCCGGGACCGTCATCGACTCGGCATCTTCCTTGGTCAGGGTGTAGCTGACCTTGAGGCCGATCGCCTGGGTCATGCCCCCCATCGTCGATCCGGCGCCCTTGATGCGCATCGGTTGGCTGTCACCGGCCTGCATGATGACCTCGGTCGCCATGTCGTTGAAGTTGCCGAGGGCGTTGGCGATGTCGCCCTTGAGCACCGACTTCTTCATCAAGACCTTGATGAAAACGGGGTCACCCTGAGGCTTGCGACCCTTTTTCTTGACCTTGAAGCTGTTCATCTCCATTTCGGTCCACACGTAGGTTTCACCCTCACGCTCTTCCTCTCCGAGAAAAGAAATCCGCATGACGGTCACAATCTGTTTGCCGTCTTCATCGGTCATCGTCTGTTCGCGCTCCTGCCACGAACCGACCGGCGTCGACTCTTCGAAGTTGAAATCAATGGTGCCCGCAGCGGCCGTGCCGCCCAGGCTGATGACGGCACACAGGCCGAGAACAATCAGGGATATGTTGCGCATGGATCCTCCAGTTCGAATCTACATCCTGGATAAACCGGTGACCCCGGAAAAAATTCCGGTGGTTGCCGGCCTCGATGCCATCCGGATCGAACAAAAACTCCGAGGCCGGGATGCCCCGGCCTCGGAGTTGATCGTCGATGGTGTCAGGACGAGTTCGCTGACGAATCCATCAGGTTGATGCCCTCCAGGATGTTCTTCCAATTCTCCAGTTCGGAGTCCGGGGTCGCCGGGTTCAGCCGGGCAGCCTCGGCGGCACAGAGCACCTCAAGCAGGACCGTGTCCGACACGTCGTCGAAGTCCGTGTCCACCATTTCGTCATGCTCGAGAGCACCGTTGGCGAAGTTGAGCCAGACGGCCAACAACTGACGGTCGAACTGGAGCCGAATGTCACCGTTGGAGTGGGACGGATCCAGTACTTCCTCGGCATCATCGAGCGAATCGGCGTCGGTTTCTTCGGAGAAGACGGAACTCATGTGATCGGTGATGTCGAGGTAGCATTGAAGCTGCACATCATCGAAGAAGCGCCGACCTATCCGCCGGTAGTTGTGATACCAGTACCCGGCCGATCGCACGATTACCGCGTTGCCCGTGATGACCACGTCGGTGTCGTCGAATGCCGTGCCCCCATCATCGTCCAGGGCCGAAAAGACCACGTTGTAGTAGCACGCGTCGGCAAAGGCGTGGGTCTTCATGTCGGTGACGTCACGGGGTGAGACCTCGGGACTCGGCAGTGGATCCGGGTTGCCGGGAACGGGAACACCAACCAGGTAGTCGGTGGTTACGTCGGGTGACGGCGGCCCGTCATCCCAGTCCCAGCTCAAGAACAGATCATCGCTGCCCGGGTCCGTCGACCGCGCCGAGAAGTCCACGTCTTCGCCGGCGTGGGCGATGAAGAACGGCGCCCCACAGACGTCGATCGCATCCGTCTCGTCGATGACAGCGGTCGGGTCGACATTGTTGACGGTGAGGCTGAACCAGTCCATGTCAACTCCACCGTCGTCGTCGGTAACCGAGATGGCAATCGTGAATCCTCCGCCGTCGTCATTGTCACCGTATTGCCTGGAGCCCGTGACCGTGCCGACATCCGGGTCGTCGCAGTCGGACCCCTGGATCGTCACGTTCAGCAAACCCGCCTCGGGAGGCCAGAGGGCATAACCCCAATCAATCACCGAACTGTAGGTATCCAGCCAGCCCGGATCCGAGAAGTTGGCGAGCACGTTGATGATTTCACCCTCGTTGATCTCGGTGACCTGGCCGGCGTCAACGGCCACGGTCGGATTGACGTTGTTGATCGTCACATTCGTCGATTCACAGGTCGAGGTATCGTCGTCGAATCCGCAGACCTCGACGGTGTAGATGCCGTTGTCCCCATAACAGTGGTTTACGCTGAAGGTGAGCGTCGCATCCGGCCGTATGTTTTCGAGCACACCGCCGACATCCTCGGTGGGTGACCCATCACCCCAGTTGATGGTGCCGGTCAGAACATCGAGCCATCCTGGATCGGTCACGGTTCCAGTAACTACCAGGGGCGCCCCCTCGTCCTCCGGATCCTGTGGGTCAAAGACCACAGTCGGCGCCACGTTGTTGACGGTGACGATTGTGTCGTCGATGTCGGTCAGGCCGGAATCACCGTCGGTGACCTTGAGCTTCACCGTGTAGACGCCGTCCTGGCCCACGAGGTCAAAGGTGGGATTGACATCGGTGGAATCGTCGAACTGCCCGTCGTCGTCAAGGTCCCATGCATAGCTGATATTGCCGCTCGGTGAGGACGACCCAGAGCCGTCGAGGACCTGATCGATGCCCTCGTCGGTTTCATAAGGACCGCCGGCATCGGCCGCCGGGGGTTGGTCGAACTCCACTCGCCAGACCCCGCGACCGCGGGTTCCGACGTAGAGGCTGATGTCACGGCCGCCCGGCGACTCGTGATCAAAGTAGGCGTACCAGGGTTGCGGCAAGTGGGGCGTGCTGCCCCCGGTGCTGTCGGGATTGGAGATGGCAACCCAGTCATCACCGCTGTCGGTCGACAGAAAAATCCCCGAGTCCCTGCCGCCGGCGGCCATGATGTTGGGATCCTCGGGATCGAAGGCCACCAGACTGGGCTGGGGATAGCCCTGGAAACGTGTCGAACTGCTGGGGCCCATAGAATTGATGAAGAGGTAATCGCCGTTGCCGGTCATCAGAACATCGAGTTCCGGCAGACCGTCCCACGTGACCCCTCCGTCGGAGGACACCATCATCTGCGGCGGGTTGCTGTTTGACGCGATGAACAGTCTCTCCGGATCGTTTGCATCGACGTCGAAAATCCCGGCCCGCCCTGCGGGAAGGTTGACCTGGGTCCAGGAGGAACCGGGGTTGGTGCCGTCGAAGCGCCACAGGCGGTCCTGCCCTCGACCGTCGCACCTTCCTGACTGGACATAGAACGTCGGTGTGGCTCCGTCCAGGGACGCCTTCACCGCACACGCCCCAGTGCCCCCACCCCCTGTTGGCGGTTCGGTTGCATTACCGAGTTCGGTCCACACGATGGGGTTGGCGGTGACATCGGTGGTGATGTAAATACCGCCGTCGCCGCCGTTCACTCCGGTACAGCCCCTGAGTTCATCGGGTTCGTCGATTTGGCCGTCCCCGTCATCGTCGACACCGTTGGGGAATGTCGTGCAGTCACGGGTGATGATCACGAATTGGTCCTGCCCGAAGTTGTCGATGATGTCCGGGAAAATAAAGCCGGGCAGCAGGCCGTCCGCCGGGTATGTATTGACCTGTGGGCTGGATACCAACCCCGGGTTCCCAAGGTACAGCTTGTTTCTTCGGGGACTGCCGCAACACATGGTATAGAGGGCGTTGGAGTTGTCGGCCGCAAAGTCAAAACCGTCACAACACTTGCTGTTGTTCCACGTGGGTGAAACTGCACCGCCGTCGGTCGCGCCAAAAGTTCCGTTGTCCTGGAGTCCGAAGTAGAGGTCCTCCGACGTGGCGGTAGCATTGTCGTTCCCGGCAAGTGCCCACAACCAGAGCGCATGTGGCGTCGTATTGGGCTGCTCCCAAGCCGGTGTTTGGCAGGCGGGACTGGTCCCTCTGGTGTTGTAGTAGACACCACCGTCGGAGGAGAAGATCGTTGGGCATGCGTCCACGGAGGTGGCACTGTCAAAGACAATGTCACCGACGTCGTCGTGACCACCGTTCGACCGGGTGTAGGGTCCTGCCCATCCTGTCGGTGGGGAGCCGCCTGGAGTGCCGGTGACCGCCTGCGGGCAACGGAGTCCACCGCCGGCAGGATTGCTGACGCATTTCCCGCGATACAGACGGACATCTCCGTACCAAAGGTCGAAACGATCATCGTCTCCGTCGTCGGAGCGCTGGTTTGTGGCCACGAAAGGAATACGGCCCTGGCGGCGGGAATCCGGAGTACCGAGGTTTGTCCAGGTGGCGCCACCGTCATCGGACTCGTAGATGTTCGCCCCAACGGTTACGAAGAGAACATTGGCTTCGTCAGGGGAGGCCGCGATCGAGCAAACACCGGTGGGAAGGCCAAACCCTGTGGTCCAACTCCCCCCGCCGTCGGTGGACCGGAAATGACCGTTGTTGCCGCAGACATCAATAATGCCGCCGTCGTGAACGACAACATCCCACACTGTGTTGTCGCTTCCGTCCTGGGTGGCATCGGCCTCGACCCGGGTCCATGTGGCGCCGCTGTCCGTACTGACCGCCACTCCGCACAAGGTGCCGATGTAGACGTCCGACGGAGTATCCGGATCAATTGAGATTCCGAATGCCGAAGGCTCGGCCAATCTCGTTGCGGTGCAGAGACCGGATGGATCAGGGATGTTTGGGTGCGTCCAGTTGGCGCCGCCGTTGGTGCTGATGTTGATACCGGCCAGGCTGTTCACCCGTCCGTCAAACGACGATGTGGCATAGACCCGGTTGGAATTGCTCGGGTCGACTTTGACATTCCACGTCGCATTGGGATTATGTGCATTGAGGCGACCCCACGTGAGCCCGCCGTCGGTGGTTTTATAGATGCCGCCCCACTCGGTGGCAGCGTAATACACCTGGTTGTTATTGGGGTCTGCTCCGACTCCGTTGACCCGGCCGCCGCTGGCGCCGTCGGGATCGCTGCTGTCGAGGTTGGAAGTGTCGGGATTGATATCGGTCCAGTCAAACTGTGCCGATACCGGGGAAACGCCTATTGATATGAACAGGAAAAGGGCCACGACGAGTGCCACCGGCATCACCGAGCGCCATCTTTCCGTGGTTCTCGTCGGTTGATTTTCGAAGTTGGATACAACGAGATGATGGCGGCGAGTTTTCATCTTTCACCTCCCTCGATCTCATCGAGGCCGTCGACGGCACATATCGGTGACATGAAATGGACCTCCGGGCTTGCGATCCAACCGTCCGGCGTCAGGGCGAGGACCCGCGTGCGGTAATAGACGCCGGGTTCGAGCCTGGGAATTACGATGGCCAACGATTCCGGACCTTCTTTCTTGAAGGGTCGAGCGGAATCGAACACACCCACTGCCTCGGTGCGAGAGATGGTCAAGGAATCAAAATCGCCACGTTTGAGACCTTCCGGGAACTTACTGAGGTCGACACGAAATGCATCACTGGCAGCGAGGTCCGCAAGGTAGGCACTCTTTTCTGCTTCGACCACATCAATGCGCCAGGTCAACATCGCCTCAGGCACACCGAGGTGCAGTTCGCTGCATCGACCTTCGACATCGACCACAAAAACCGACGCCGCGTCACGGTCGGTGAGGATCGAAATGCCCTCGTCAGCACCGAGTGGTATGGAGGTTATGGATACAAGGGCGAGCATGAGACCCACGACGAAGAAAGGACGAATCTCCTTGGGCCGCCCGAGTACATGAAATCGTATCGGCACCGCCCGGAGACGGTGTGAACACCCCTCCAGCACATGGCGTTTGATCCGTAAAAAGTCTTTGCACGTGTACATTTTCTACTACTCCTTCCGCCGAAACTCCGGCATCTATACAGACGGCTCCGATTGCGGATGACAAAATCGACGCACAATACGCCGTCGCCACCTACGCCCGGTCGGCTGAATTTTTCGTGACTCTGAAAACACCCTATCGGATGATCATCATGCTTGTCAAGAGACAAAGGCTCAATCTTAATCTCTTTATTGTGATGAGAGGACGGGCATCGAGCACGAAGTGACCGACACAAGAGACACGCGACCACTCTTCGGTCGGATCCACAGTGGCGGGGTGGCTCTCCACTGCCCACAATCCGGAAAAAGGTCATAGAACTGGCTCGTGAACGATCTCCGCGATGCTACCATTTGGTGGAATGCGATACTCTCGGAAACCTTCCCGCCTACCAAGGACCAGCCTGTGAGCTGGTGGCAGGGCCTGTTTCTCGGCATCCTTCAGGGATTGACCGAATTCCTTCCGGTCTCGTCCTCGGGTCATTTGGCCCTGGCTCAGATGACGTTGGGCCGGTTGGGGTTGGCATTTCACCAGCCTGGGGTTGTATTTGACGCAATGCTGCACGTCGGAACGGCGACCGCGGTCGTGTGGTCCGAGCGAAAGCAACTCGGCCGTTGGCTGACGACGGTGGACGGCCGCCGGTTGCTGGGCCTGCTGGTGCTGGGCACCTTGGCAACGGCTGTGGTGGCCTTCCCCCTCAAAGACAGGGCGACGGCGGCATTCGAACAACCGATGGTCGTCGGCGTGTGTCTGGTGATTACCGGCGTTGTGGTGTTCTCGACCCGCATCTTCGGCCGCGGACATCACACCGAAGCAACGACTTCTTGGAAACACGCAGCCCTGGTCGGCCTGGTCCAAGGCTTGGCGGTCTTCCCGGGGATCTCCCGATCCGGCGCGACGATCACCGCATGTTTGGGAACGGGCCTCGACCGGGCCTGGGCCGCCAGATTCTCCTTTTTGATGAGTGTTCCGGCAATCGCTGGAGCAACTCTGGTTGAACTGGTTTCGGAACGGGAGGCACTGGCGGTTGCGGGCAACGGTTTTTGGGGATCGACGATCATCGGAGGCGTCGCCGCGGCGGTCACGGGCCTCGTTGCACTGAGACTGGTCATCCGCATGGTCAGTTCCCGGATCTTCGACCGTTTCGCCTGGTACTGCCTGCCCCTCGGCACAGCGGTGATCGCGCTCGCCGCGGCGGGGGTCCTGTGACCGAACGTACACTTCGCGAGATAGCGGCCGTTGCCTTGATTCTCGGCGCCATTTTGATGGCGGTGGCCCTGATCAGCCACCATCCTTTGGATCCAAGCCCCTTCCGAACTCAAACCGCTCACGACACGCCCCTGAACCTCGTCGGATGGCTCGGGGCCAGCCTGTCGGCGTCCCTGCTTGGCGTGTTCGGTGTATCGGCTGTCCTTTTGCCTCTCCTGGCCGCGATCCTGGGATGGTCCCTGCTCCGGCAGCAGGTTCCGGACGGCCTCAAGTGGATCGGCGTCGGCTGGTTGCTGGTCCTGATGTCCATTCCCGGGCTGGTGGGCCTGCTGTGCTCCGAATTGTCGTTTCGAGGCGGCACCTTGTCGTGCGGGGGCTTGGTAGGACACGCAACCGGTGATCTCCTGGGTGGCCTGGCAGGGCCGGTCGGGCGCTTGATCATCCTGGTCTTCTTCGTCATCGTCGGGCTCTTGTTGGTTTCGGGACTCTCGGTGGAGCGGGGCGCCGACGGTATTCTCCGCCAGCTGGCCGACCGGATGGGACGACGTCGGCAGATCAAAGAGGATCGCCGGCGCCAACAACAAGAAGAGGAGGACCGCCGAGCCGTGCTCAGCCGCCAGCACGACCGCCTGACCGAGGACTACCCGGGTCCCGGGTCGATTACCGTCAAGCAACTCAAGGGCAAGGGCAGCATCCGGATCAACCGCCGCAAGGCGGGCGCAGGCCAGGAGCACGGCCCTGGGGATCGGAGGACCCCTGCAGGCCACCTGGATCTCCGGTTCGATCACGATGAGACCTCAGAACAGCGAGCCGCGACCTCCAGTGCGAAGAGATCGAAAACGCCGAAAACCCGCCGGAGCAAAGCCCCTGCATCAAAACCGAAGACCCAAGTTCAGGAGGAGTTCGACTTCGTCGAAGACCTGGACACCTACGACCT
>JBDLIO010000075.1:0-7959 GCA_039714865.1 Acidobacteriota bacterium
TCGGTCATCATGTCCCCAATCGGCTCTTCAAGCCTGTTTTTCTCTCTTCATGCCTTCGTGGTTCAATTTCTTGCCTTTTCTCTCTCTCGATTTTGTCACCGCGCCGCTGGTGGCGGCCGCCTTCAAACGCCGTGCTCAGGAATACTCGAACGATCTGCTCGACCACCCCTGCGCCCAACACACGGGCGCCAAGACACAGGACGTTGGCATCATTGTGTTTTCGGGCCATCGCCGCGGTGTAGGCATCGTGGCACAGAGCCGCCCGGATGCCGGCGTGCCGATTGGCCGCCATGCTCATGCCGAGGCCGGTGCCGCAGATCAAGATGCCCTGTACCGCATCACCTCTCTGGATCCCTTCCGCCAGCCGATGGGCAAAATCGGGATAATCCACCGACTCCACGCGTTCAACCCCCAAATCGTGCACTTCGTGGTGCATCTCCTTGAGGAAGGCCACCAAGTGTTGTTTGAGATCAAACGCCGCGTGGTCCGAAGCGATCAAGATCATCGCAAACCTCCGGGGAAACTCTGCTCGGGCGTCGGCTGCTCGAGGGAACGAAACTCCTCAAGGGCAAAACGGTCGCTCATGCCCGCGAGGTGATCCACGATGAGGCGGACGAAGCCCGGCGAGGCATGGTAACGATCGCGCACCTCCTTCGCAACCGCACCCAGCGGCACTTCCCGCAAATAGGAAAAACCCAGCTCATCCCGGGCGCGCAACAAGACGTAGGAAGGCAGGGTCCGGGGGTTGAGCCAGAAGGCACGAAAGAGAGCTGTCATCACCTTGCGCGCCCGCCAGTCCTGCCGATTGACCTGGGGGTGGTTGATGATGAACCGGTAGATGAAGGTCTTGAGTTCGATGAAGAGCTGATGGACATCGTCTGCAAACCACACCGCCGCTCGCGGAATGGGCGGCTTCGCAGCGAGAAATGACTGACGATCGGAGAACTCGTGTCGTGCCGCCAATAAACGCAACATCTCCGCCGAGTTTTCGATGACGTCGGTGACGAAGAGGCTGATCATGCCCCGGATCAAGAGGTTCTGGCGCAACCATCGGCGGTCTTCCTTTTGGTATTCCGGGCCCAGGCGGGAGATGACGACCCGGGCAATCTCCAATTCCTCCACCGCATCGAGCCGAACCGATCCCGCCCTGAGTCCATCCTCGAGGTCGTGGGTCTGTTGGGCGATCTCGTCGGCAACCGCCACTGTCTGCCCCTCAAAATGGCAGGAGTCCGCAAGAGCGAGACCCTCCGGGTTGGGCAGCGGGAAAGCAAAACCCTCGCTCCAGGAGGTATGCTTGAGGATGCCTTCCCGCACCTGGTCGGTCAGACCCAACCCGGGGTGGTCATACCGGTGCTCCAGGAGATCGACGACACGCACCGAGTGGTAGTTGTGCTTGAAGGTCCCTGCAGCGGCAACAACCTCCGGGGGCAAAGACACCTCGGATACCTCACCGCCGAGAATTTCCTTCAAGACTGTTTCTCCGGTGTGGCCGAAGGCTGTGTGTCCGAGATCATGACCCAAAGCGATCGCCTCGACCAGATCCTCATTGAGCGCCAGGGCCCTTGCGATGGTCCGACCCACCTGCGCCACCTCCAACGTGTGGGTCAGGCGGGTTCTGGGATGGTCCGCCAGGTGGGGCACGAAGACCTGAGTCTTGTGTTTCAACCGGCGAAAGGCCCGGGAGTGGAGGATCCGGTCACGATCTCTTTGAAAGGCCGGGCGGAGGGGGTCATCACGATCCTCAACGCCGGAACGCAATGCTTCGATCGAGGGCGTCGCCCACGGGGCCAGACGCCGGCCCTCGTCGTCTACCAAAGACAGTCTGTCGCGAATCTCAAATTCATTCCACACGATCAGCCTCCCATGGCCAAGAGGGCTCCAACCAACCGTAGACTTCCCGCCGCGAGCACAGGATCGCCCAGGCACGCCACGGCATCAGCGGGCCCCGGCGGGGCGACGGCGCCCGGGAAAGCCTCGAGAAGAGCCTCGACGGGCATGCTCCTCGGATCCTCCAGGGGACAGACCGCAACGTCGCCGACGACCGGCCGAAGGAGGTCGGCCATCGCCCGGGCGGGTTTGTCGTCAAGACAGGCAAAGACCATATTGTACCGGACGGGCTGCTCTCTGAGGAAGACGGCCAGGCTCTCGACCGCCTCGAGATTGTGGGCTCCGTCCAGGAGAACCACGCGATCTCCAACTTTCGTTTTGGAGAGTCGACCCGGCCACCGAGTACCACCAAGGGCCTTGGCGACAACCTCCGGCTTCATCGGACCAATCCAGCCCAGCTTCCGGCAGGCCTCGGCCATCGCCAGGGCAAGGTGCAGATTTGCCCGCTGATGTTCTCCCTCAAGTGGTATTTCCAACCGCGTGTAATCGGAGCCGGGCCAACGGACCTGTAGGGTTCCGCGGACGTCGGGCGCCTGGGTTTCCACCAACTCCGATGCCTCCTTCGCCCCCGGCAGAGCCAAACGTTCGATAACCCATCGGTCGACCTGAGGCCCGTAGACACCAATGTCGGCGGCGGCCAATGCTGCGCCCTTGTCGTCCGCGATCGCCTCCGGCCGATCTCCCAGCCAACGCCGGTGATCCGAGCCGACGTTGGTCAATCCGACGACGGCGCTGCCGGCCGCCCGTGAAGCGTCCCACCGCCCCCCCATGCCCGCTTCGAGAACCGCAATCTCGACCCCGCTCTCGGCGAAGTGCATGAAGGCAGCCGCCGTCAGCGTTTCGAAGTAGGTCAGTTCGGGGAAAGCCTCCAGCTTGTCCACCAGTGCTTCGAGCCGGTCGTCCTCGATGTCACAGCCGCCGACCCGGATCCGTTCATGCACCTGAATGAGATGGGGAGAGGTCGCCATGCCGATTTTGATTCCACCGGCGGCGATCACTCTTTCAAGCATCGCCGCGGTCGAGCCCTTGCCGTTGGTTCCTACCAGCAGAGCCGACGAGAAATACTCTTGCGGATTCCCCAACTGCCGGAGCGCTTCGGTCAATCGATCGAGACTTGGACGGATCCGCCCGGGTCGCCGGTGGGAGAGGGTTAGCGAAAGTAACCCAGGCATGTGGCGAGGGTCGACTTTAACTCGTGGCGATGAACCACGCTGTCGAGCATGCCGTGTTCAAGAAGGAACTCCGAACGCTGGAACCCCTCGGGCAACGTCTGTCTGATGGTTTGCTCGATCACCCTGGGGCCGGCAAACCCGATCAACGATCCCGGCTCCGCAATATTGAGGTCGCCCTGCATGGCGAAACTTGCCGTGACGCCGCCGGTCGTCGGATCGGTCAAAACAGAAATGAAGGGCAATCGTTTCTCCCGCATCCGCGCCAGGACTGCGGAGATCTTCGCCATCTGCATCAAGGAGAGAATCCCCTCCTGCATTCTGGCGCCGCCGGAACACGCGACAATGACCAAAGGCAGACGACGATCCAGGCACCGTTCGCCGGCGAGCGCAATCTTCTCGCCAACCGCAGAGCCCATCGACCCGCCCATGAAGGCATATTCCATCGCGGCTATGACCGTGGGACCCCGATCGATCTCACCTTGGCCGACGACGACCGCATCCTGCGGACCGACCTTCTTCTGATAGACCTTGATCCTGTCCTTGTAGGCCTTCGAGTCGGTGAACTCCAGTGGGTCAGTGGACCGAACCCGATTGAACAGGGTCTTGTACCGGCCGGCGTCAAAGAGTGATTCCAACCGCTCGTGAGCCGACATCCTGAAGTGGTAGTCGCACTTGGGACAGACGTGCAGATTTGCGGTCGCCTCTTTATGGTAGAGAATCGCCCCGCATCGTTCGCACTTGATCCAAAGGCCCCGAGGGACCCCCTGCCCTTTTTTCATGCTTCACTCCGTCCCATCATCCGGTTGCCCCACCGTTGGTAGCTCCATAATCAAACCCCGGCAGAGCCGGGGTTCAGACCGGCGGGTCATCCCCTCAATCCTTGGGTCCTTCTTCCTCAAATTCGTTGGGAATCCCCAGCCGTTGACAGGCAGCGTCGTACATCTGATGCGCCGCTTTTTGAGCCCCCTGGAGATCCGAGATCCTCACCTTCACTGCGGCCAGTTCTTCTTGAATCTGGCTTTCGAGGTCTTCGATCTGCTTTTTCTCCTGTTGCAACACATCTTCGTAGAGCTTTTTCTGGCCGTCTGAAAGGGTCATCGTTCCTCCTCCTATTGAATCAATAATCAACGAACACTGAACGGAATTCGAACTGGAATCCACATTCGTACTTTCACTCCATGCTTGGTTGCTGGTTTGTACTTCCACTCCCGCACCGCATCTTCAGCAGCTTTTTCAAAACCGACACCCGGGCGACTGCTGTTGAGCAGTTTGACCTGTTCAATGGTCCCGTTGGTTCCAACCAGGATCTCCAGGGTCACGGTTCCTTCCGACCGCATCTTGAGAGCCATTTTCGGGTAAGTGGGGGTTTTCTTGTCGATGATCGAGGGCAACTTCACTCCGGGGCCGCCCGGTTCGACGATATCTCCTTCTCGGACGGTTGGCGTCGGGGTTGGAGGAATCGGCGTCGGCGTCGGCGTCGGGGGAATCGGCGTCGCAGTTGCGGCGGGTGCTACCGGCGCCGCGGTGGCGGTTGGCTCCGGCGTCGGCTCTGGCGTCGGTGTGGGCCTGGGGGTCGGCGTCGGGGGAACAGGCGTCGGCGTCGGGAACTCTTCTTCGAGGCGTTCCCGCATCTCCACGCTCTTCTCCTCGACCATCTCCGCCGCAGCCTGTGCAGCGGCCGCCAGCATCTCCTCCTCGGTCATCAGACCGGCCGGAGCTGTTGGGGTTTCGACCACGGCGACCGCCGGGGTAACGGCCTGCTGCGGTGGACCCTCCGGCCCCCCGCCACCGATCACCATCCAGAGGCCACCGACAACGATCACCAACGCGGCGGCACCGATCAAGAGCCATTTCGTATTGGATGCTTCGCCGTCCGAAACCTCGGCGACGACAGCTGCCTCTTCGACGACAACAGGCTCGGCATCGGCATCGGCATCGGCATCGGGCAGCGTATCAAGAGACGTCGGTCCAGTCGGAGGCGCCGCCGCAGGCGGCTCGACAGGCGCCGTCGCCTTGGCGTGTTCCTTCGCTGCAACCTTTCGACCTGGAATCTGCGTAAATTTCTTACCCTTGGCAAGTTCCCGCATGAACCGGGCCAGCGCCGCGGAGTCAACCGCCCATCCATATTTCCTCATGACCTCTTCGAGGTCGCTTTGGAAATCGCGGGCGGACTGATAGCGATCACCAAGATCGGACTCGAGAGCCTTGAGAACCACCTTCTCGACATCTTCCGAAATGTCGGAATTGATTTCGGAAGGCGCAGAAACCTTGGGGTTTCGAACCTGCTCGAGAATGGACAATTCAGAATCGCCGGCAAAGAGTTTCGACCCCGTCAGCATCTCGTACAGGACCAGTCCCAGGGAAAAGATGTCCGACCGATGGTCGATGCTCCTGCCCCAGGCCTGTTCCGGCGACATGTACTGCAACTTGCCCTTGAGGGCGCCGGCGCGCGTATGGGACGCCTTCGAAGCCGCCTTGGCGATCCCGAAATCGCAAAGCTTGATGTCACCGTCATTCGAGATCAGCACATTTTGCGGCGATACGTCCCGGTGAACGAGCCCGAGGTCCCGGTCTTCAAAATCCTGCTTTCGGTGGGCGTAGTCCAGTGCCGAAGCCAGCATTGTCGCGATGTGCAGTGAGATCGGGATCGGAGGGTGGGAGTCACGTTCTCGACAGTTCTTCAGCAGGGACCGCAAATCATGTCCTTCGATGTACTCCATTGCTATGTAGTACGATCGATCGATCTTGCCGAGATCATAGATATGAATGATGTTGTTGTGGTTCAACTGTGCGGCCAGCTTGGCCTCGTCGATGAACATCGTGACAAATTCGTCGTTGTCCGTCAGGTGCGGCAGAATTCGTTTGATGGCAACCGTCTTCTGGAAGCCCTCCATACCCATCATCCGCGCCTTGAACACCTCGGCCATTCCACCGGTAGCAATGTGGTCCTTGAGGATGTACTGACCGAATTGATTCTCGTCCGCCTTCTCCGATTTCGAGGTCTTTGTGACCTTGGCTTCAGGAGATGATGGCAGCGTCGCGGCGGGTTTGGACTCTGGCGGGGTCGAGACCGGTGGGGCCGGCTCGCTCTTCTTGGCCTGACGAACGGGCTGAACGTCCATGCCGGCCAACGTTTTCGAAAGGATGGCATCAACGTCGGTTTCGGAAGGCGTCGCGACTCGTTTGGCAGGATGAGATTTTTGTTCGCTCTCTACCAACCCGGCCAGAACATCATCCACTTTTGCGGCTCCGGGCTTGTTGGCGGGAACGTCTTTGGGACCAGCCTTCTTCGGAGCATCGACGCTCTCGACATCGGAGAGAATGTCTCCGAACAACTCGTCCGAGGTAAAACTTCTGTCCTCCGTGCCGGCGTTCCGCCGAAGCGCCTCGAGCATGTCCTGCGGGATCGCCTGGGTGGCGGCAGGGTCCGCTGCCTCTTTCAACATCGCCTCAAGGCGCTGGAGCAGCACATCTCCGGTGAAGGGTCGTTCCAGGATGTCCTGGGCCGCATATCGCGCGGCATCCGCCTTGGGGTCCGCGCCTTTGTAGCCGGACATCAGAATCAAAATCGGCGTCGTCCGCAAACCGGCGCGAGCCCTCAACTGGGTGATGGCGTCTTCGATCTTGATCCGAGGCAATACGGAGGTCATGATGACCGCATGGGGCTCGAACGCCGCACAGAGTTCAACGGCAGCGTCGATGTCGCCGGCCACCTCCAGGGCGTAACCGGGGCCGCCGAGTGCCTTTTGCACCCGCTCAATGTATCGCGGTTCGTACTCGACAAGAAGAATATTCGCGCTCATATCACCATCCTCAGGTGTTGGACTGGGTGAAGAGTCCACGTTTATTATGTTCGACCCGCCCGTGAAGTCAACCGCTCCCATCGGCGAAATGCGATTTTGGGGAGGGAGTTCTCCGAATCATCTCCCTGAATAATCGTTCCCGAGCCCTGCAGGCCTAATGCCGACCGAATGCCGGTGGGGAACCCAGCAAATCGACAACGGGACTCCAACGCGCTATTGTCAAGGGTGGTCCGACTCAGGCAAAGCAATCGGACCAAGAATCGAAACCAAGACGGGTCACGGAGGCGTTATGTCAGGCCACAGCAAATGGAGCACGATCAAGCACAAAAAGGGTCGGGCCGATGCCAAGCGCGGCAAGATCTTCACTAAGATCATTCGGGAGATAACGGTTGCCGCTCGGGCGGGCGGCGGGGATGTCGAAAGCAATCCGCGATTGCGAGCCGCCGTTGCTTCCGCCAAGGCAGCAAACATGCCTGCCGACAACATGAACCGGGCAATCCAACGGGGTACCGGTGAACTCCCGGGCGTAAGTTATGAGGAGGTTCGTTTTGAAGGCTATGGCCCAGGCGGGGTCGCCGTCATGCTCGAGTGCCTGACGGACAACCGCAATCGAACCGTTCCCGAGATCCGCCACCTCTTCTCCAAACACAACGGGAACCTCGGGGAAAACGGGAGTGTCGGTTGGCTTTTCACCCGCAAAGGTCTGATCCTTGTAGCCCGCGCCGAGGACCTTGACGAGGATTGGCTGATGGAGCAGGCTTTGGAGGCCGGCGCCGAAGACCTCGATACCGAGGATGGTGAGTACTTCAGGATCTTCACGGCACCCGACGAACTCCACCAGGTCAAGGAGGCCATGGAAGCCGTCGGCGTTACGGTTGAGGGAGCACAATTCGACATGGAGCCTTCGACAACTGTAGAACTCGAAGGTAAGAAGGCCCAGCAGATGATCCGCTTGATGGAAGCCTTCGACGACCAGGACGATGTTCAGAACGTCTGGGCCAACTTCGATATTGACGAGGCCATCCTGGAGTCACTCTGACGGCGCGAGTCATCGGCATCGACCCCGGGTCAGCAGCCACGGGGTGGGCGGTGGTGAC
>JBDLIO010000076.1:0-7901 GCA_039714865.1 Acidobacteriota bacterium
GAAGGAAAAGCCACAAAAAGGCACAAAAAGGCACAAAAAGGAAGACAAGGAACGCAGAGGCGCAAAGACGCGGAGGAAGAAGGATGACAACGCAGAATAGGGGGAAGGCTGATGCTTGCGCCTAATCCCTGCTCCCTGTTCCCTGTCCCCTGTATCCGTGAGGGGGAGAGGGGGGGAACACGAACGCTCAATACCAACGATCCAACGTCCAACTTCGAAGTACACGCCCGAGGGCGGATTGTGGTGGAACCCCCTCGGCCGAGGCTCAAGAAAGGCAAGGGCCCACCGGCAAGAACCTCGACCTCGCCGGCATCGAGCGTCAACCCCCAAACAACCTGGTACCCCAAACGCGAACTTCGACGTTGAGCGTTGGACGTTGAACGTTGGACGTTCGACCAGCCCTACAGGCGCCCCTGGTTCCCCGCCTTGATCCGGCTTTGCCCCTTTGCCCCTTTGCGTCTTTGCGCCTTTGCGTTGACTTCGTTTTCCGGTTCTCTCCGTCGATAACAACGCCATGCTATGTTCCGGTTGGACCTGATACCGATCACAACCCCATGAACTCTGCATTCCGTTCACCCTCCCGTACCATGCTCTACTGGTCGATCTTCGGCCTGGGCCTGGTCCTCTCGATCGTGATGGCCCTGAGGTCCCAGGTCGAAGCGGACCAGGTCAACCAATTGCGATTCGGCTGGTGGTGGGTCGCTCATGGCGTCTTCCTGCCTCACGGCATGCCGACCTCGGCCGGCGGTTTCTCGCCCGGCGGCCTGATCACTTTGGTCTCCGCCGTGCCGCTGATGATCTGGTGGGATTTCCGGGCCTTGGCCCTGTCGATGGTCGTCATCAACCTGGCGGCCTTTCTCTTCCTCGAGCGTTCGATCCGGCCTGCCCTGGGCGATCGGGGCCGGTGGCTCCTGCTTCTCCTCCTGTGGCTGGGTCCCTGGCGAATGGCCTTTTCGTCCTTCATCTGGGCCCCGAACTACGCCCTGCCGATGGGTTTGCTCCACCTGGCGACCGCCGTCCACATGAGACGGAGACCCGTCGCCTGGGCTACCTTCGCGCACGTCCTGCTGATTGGACTGGGCGCCCAACTCCACTCGGCCGCGGCCCTGCTCGCACTGATCTCCATCGCTCTTTTCGCGACCCGATTGGTCAGGGTCCACTGGGGCGCCTTTGCTACAGCTACGGGCATCACCCTGCTGTCGCTGATCCCCTGGATCCGGGCCGTTGCCACCGATCCCAGTCTTGTTCCCGCGGGAGCCGGATTCCCCTTCCGGGGTCTGGCTCTGATCTACCCGATGGTCCGGGGCTTTGGCTACACCCTGAGAATGGCATCGCTCTCCCTGCCCTCCAGTTTGACGACTTTTGATTTCACGCCGGCCTTCGGCGCCACCGCCGATGCCTGGCTGGCCCCCCCGGCGAGCATCCTGGCCGGGGTCGCTCATCTGAGCGCCCTGGTGCCGATCTGGGCGGTCGCCCGGCTTTTTCGCAAGGCACGACACCGACGTCCGTGGTCGCAGGAAGCTGCCGGCCCCCTCCGCGGCTGGCTCAAGGGCTACCTGGCGGTGGCCTGCTGCGCCGCTGCCCTGTCCTTCGCAGCCTCTCCCACGACGATGATGTACTGGCAGACCCAGGTCCTGATGGCGACCATCGCCCTGATCGTTGTGATCCCCCTCGAAGGCATCTTGCGGACTCGACGCCGGCCGGCACTCCTCCGTTTTCTCTCGATCTGGGCCGTGCTGACGGTGTTGTTGGTCACTGCAATCACCGCAGCGGCGCCGATGTTCCGCCAAGGCGGGCGCAAAGCGGCTGTCTCCGTCATGACGGCAGACGAACCCCTGCTCGACGATCTCGGACTGCGTGATCACTGCACCGTCACCATCGATGAGAACCACGACTGGGCACACCCGGATTAAGAGGTCGAAGGGTCACGGGGGTGAACGAAAATGAACGTCCAATACCAACGATCCAACGTCCAACTCCGAATGCTCGATCGCAGTCGCGCTCATGGTGATGGTTCGACTTTTTCTTCATCGGACTCCCTGGGGCGACCCTTCCTTCAACGTTGGATGTTGAGCGTTGAGCATTGAACGTTGGTATGCCCCCCCCCTGGAAAACCCCCGGCTCGCACCTTCGTTCCCTCATGCCGTCATCATCCTCCCCAGAGCGTGCTGTGTTGACCTCTTCGACCTTTTTGACCCTTTGACCCCTGTCACTGCCCCCCCGTCACTCTCACCCGTGACCCGTCGGCCAGGGTTTCAAGGCCCCGCACGACCACCCGTTCGCCCTGCTCAACGCCGGATCGCACCTCAACCGTCCGATCATCGCCGAGTCCCAACTCAACCTCCCGGCGAACGACCCGTTGGCCCTGGAAAACGAAGACCACCCGTTTGCCCGCCCTGTCGGCGACGGCATCCCGGGGCACGACCGCAACACCCTCCCGGCGCTCGATCAGGACCTCCGCCTCAACGAACATCCCCGGTCTCAAGAGCCCACTGCCGTTGTCGACGCTGACCTCCGCCCGCATGGCCCGGGTCAACTCGTTGATCGAGGGCGCCAAACGCACGACGCGGCCCTCAAACTCCTGATCGCCGAAGGCATGGTGGAGCACCCTGACCGGAAGACCTTCCCGAATACGGGCGACATCCAGGCCGACAATGTCGATGTCGGCGACCAGTTCGCCGGTCGGCGCAATCTGCGCGACCGCGAAGCCCGGAGCCACCAACTGACCATCGGCCATCGGCCGTCCGTTGACGTCTCTGGCCAGGGTCAGAATGACGCCGTTGATCGGCGTCACCAGGCGGTTTCGAACCTCCAGCAAGAGGCTCCGGTCGTACTCGAGACGGGCGTCCTCGAGCGTTGTTTCTGCCCGCCGGAGTTCGGCCTCGTTGATCAGACCCTGCTCAGAGAGCTCCCGGGTGGCCTCGAAATCGCTCTGGGCGCTCTCGAACCGTCGCCGGGTCGCCGCGGTCCGTGCCGCCACCCGAACGTCTTCACCGGAGATCTCGGCCACGACCTGGCCTGCCGTCACCCGGTCCCCCTCGGCCAGCCGCCTCCCATCCTTCCGGGCAAGATTGAGAATGCCCCGGCTCTCGACGCCTAAGCTGACAACCTGAGAGGCACGGAGGGATCCGGTGGCATTGATCCGGTCTTCGACGACACCGGCGCCGACCTCTGCAACCGTGACCGGCACCCTGAACTCGACGGGCTCATCGGTACGTCCGGGCCCACAGCCCAGCAGCGCCAGGCAGAGGCAGGGAACCAGGCCGGCTGCGGCGGATCTTAAAGGCCGAGAGGGGGAGAGGGAGAACGTCCAACGTTCAACGTTCAACGCCCAACTCTGAACGCATGCACCCAAACGCGTTCGGAGTGGCCGCTCGCTCCCCAACCTGAATCGCTGCCTCAGAAAACAACTCGCCAACACTCGACTCTCTCGGGGTCTCAATGGCTGCACCGCGGCCGGCCCTCCGGGCTGGCGACGGTTCCTCCTTCGAAGTTGAACGTTGAACGTTGGGCGTTGAACGTTCATTTCTACCCCCTCTTCCCTATTCCTCACTGCGCGACCTCCCCGCCTGTTCGTCTAACCGGCGTCCACCGCACCGCATCGGCCACGACGATCATGCCGGTCGTCTCGTCCGAGAACTCGACGATCACCTCGCCGTCGTCCAGGTCAAAACTGTCGACCAGATTCCAGCCCCGGGGCGCCTCCTTGGCGTCAAAATCAATCTCGTGGCGGTCATCGCCCTGCACCACGGCCAGTTTCCACACACCCCAATTCCTGGCAACCCGGAAACGCTGCTTGTGAGGCAGATGGATTTCCAACTCCCACGGTCCGGGTTTGAGGACTTCGCCCGTAAACTGGGCACGACTCTCGCCCTTGCCTTTGCGCATCCATGCCAGCGTGTGGCGATAGCGACCGTGGGCCGTCGCCGATGTGGCGCGGGACCAGGCCCGAGGCAGGGGTCCGAATTCCTCGACCGGCAAGCCGTTGTCCAGTTCAGCATCATCCTGGCCCCTGGCCCCCAAGCGCAGTCCGGAGCGCCCGCCGCCTTCGACAACTTCGAAACCCTCGTCCAGATCATCGACGATGACGGCGTCAGTGTCAGCGACCTCAAACTCAACCATCGTCACACCCTCCGAGGGTTCGGCCTCGATGATGACCGTCTCATCGACCTCCGGCAGGGGCACCCTGAAGCTGCTCCGGTTGAGACTGAGGTAGGGATTGACCCAGACCCCGGTCGGCGGACGGGTCAAGACCGTCGAAAAGCGGATGGCGCCCTGTCCATCGATCCTCAAGGGATCGCTCTCTTGTCGCTCCTGGTCGTCATCGGCGCCGACGTAATAGACGACCCGGAACAGGCCCGGGGTCGGCTCATCGTTGCGAACGATGAGGTTCAACTGGTAACGCGCTCCGCCGTCCGCACCGTCGGGCAGACGATAGGAATCGGCTTGCTGTCCGACCAATCCCGGGAGCCTGGTCGTGGTCAGCATGTCCTCGATTATCCGGCCCAGGCCCGGGGCCTGCTGCTCGGCCGCAGCGACGACGTCATCCAGCGTGAAGGTAGTCCCCGAAAAGTCCCGGCGCAGAGATGCCAGCAGGGCTACGCTGCCCTCGAAACCCAAATCGTCGTAGATCACCTGTGCCAGGGTTCCGGCCTTCAACGACAGGCCGTCAATGGTCTTTTGGGGATCGTCCCACGGGTCGATATCGACCGGCGCACCGTCGAGAACCGCTTTCCAGACTGCCGGACGTGAGGCAAAGACCTCGATCACAGAGTCGGCGAAGTGCCCACGGCCCCCGCCTATCAGATGACCCTGGATGGCCTGCCCGATCTTGCCCTGCATCTCGGCGGAAAAGAGATGGGCCGAGAAATAGCCACGCGCGTCGGCAGCCAACAGGGTGCCAAGTTCATCCAGGGTCCAGTTCAATGCTTCCCGTCCCGGTCCCCGGGCCGAGCACTGCGTCAAGAAAAAGGACCGTGTCGCGCCGCTGAACAGGTTTCCGCCGGAAAAATCGTTGATGAAGAACTCCTCAAGCCTCTCCAACCTGGCCTGCGGCAGCCCACCCTCATGGTCCTGCCAGTCGGACTCGTCCCTGAAGGGCACGTCAAATCGTGCGAGAGGGAAGCCCAACTCCCGCACGACCATCATGCCCGGCTGACTCAGAACCGATCCCAGACGCCAGCCGCCCCCGAAACCCCGCAGAGCATTGGGCGCCTCGACAAGGGTAAAGCCGTCGTAGGGATAGGCAAGACCTGCCTCGGCGAACTCCTGCAAACGGTCCGCCACCCGTTCCCTGATCGCGTCGCGCGCATCGGACAGGTTCTCCACCGTTCTCAGGTGGCCCGGCGTCAGCAGCATCTCCAGCCTCAGCCCCTCGATATCGAGGGCAAATGACTCGAAGACCGATGCGATGACCGCGGCCCCATCGACCGGCGCGCCGGGATTCAGGTGAAACGTCGACCGCCCATCGGTCGTGCCCTGATCATGCCGGGCCCCCGGCCCGGCCGCCAGCCAGCCTTCGGGCACGGTGACCTGGAGGTCGATGTCGAAGAAATCCGGACCCTGGTCCGTGCCAGCCTTCGACTCCACCGCCGCCCCGGCCAGGGGGAGCCATGCGATTGCAGGCATCAGCGCGACGTAACGGCGATCATTCAGACCGCGGTCGTAGCCCAGGATATAGAGCTGCGAATCCATTGCCGACAACCGTTCGGGAGTGCGAACGCTGTCCAGATACCCGAAGCGGATGTCGGGTTTGCCTGAATATCGCAACTTCACCCGCCGCCGAGTCCCGGGCGCCAGCCTCAGGTCCAGTTCCAGGAGGCCGTTTGAGTGTTCGAAACCGATGTCCGACCCGTCGGTCGTGACCTCGTGGAGTTCCAACCCCGGGTTGAGGGTCAGGAGCACCTGGGCGAGGGCCGCCTCGCCTGGAGCAGCAATGCTGATCTCCGCCTCGACACTGATCGTTTTCCCCGGGTCGATATCCGTTGCGGCCTCGATTCGAATGATGTCCGGGCGTTGCTCGGAAGCTCGGGCCTCGTGGGCGGCCAACCAGCTGTCCAGCTGCCGGAGGTTGGAGGCCCTCAAGACCCCTCCAGCGCCCAACAACACTACTGCCACCGCCATCAACCCTGCCCCGAGCGCTGCCCGAAGACGACGGGAACCACCATCCAGCCTGGGATGCACGGCCACAGCCAATGCCAGAAGCCCGAAAGCCGCCACCAGGTACCCCAGCCGCTGCAAGAAACCGACCAGATCTACCATGGCCGGGAGGATGTCCGACGGAAACACAACCGAATACATGCCGCTGACGTCAAGGAAGACCGAGGCGATCGGAGACACCTTGAACGAGGCCCAGATGACGCCGACCAACACCCCGACCGTGACCACTGCGGCGATCAGGCGGCTACGAACCAGAAGTGTCACCAGATAGGTCAGGGCCAGACCGAAAGCCATCGCAGGAAGGCACATGAAGACCGTGAACATCACGAGGGACGTCGGTTGCAGAGGCTCTCCGATGGGCGAACCCAGCGCGGGAAGTGCAGAGCCCAACAACTGCATCAAAGCCACCATCAGCCACGCCGGCACCCAGGCGGCCAGCAACTGCGCGGTGAACCGCCCCACCATCAACTCCGGGGTCGTCATCGGGCGGGCGTCAAGCACCTCAACCATGCGCTCCCGGACATCCCTGGCCCGCACGTCAAAGGCCATGAACACCAGGCCAAACAGGAAAAACGCGACGTAGTAGAGCCCCATCGCACCGATCAGAAACCTCGGACCGATAATGGCGGCAGTGGCCGAAAACGAGGAAAAAAAGGCGTGCAACCCACTGTAGTAGATGTAGATCAGCATGCCCGACAGGAGGGCCAGGCTCAAGAAGATCCAATACCGGACGAGTCGGCGGGTCAGGCGAAGTTCCGCCCACATCACCGAAAGCACGACATCCTTACGCATCGGCCACCTCCCCCTCGTCCAGGACGAGGCCCCGCCCACGACCGACCATGAATGCCAGGTAGGCCTCTTCCAGGGTGGGATCGGACACGGGGACCGCCCCGGAAACAGCACTTTCACCCTTGAGGACACCGCGGATATGCACCCGCCCCCCTTGGGCCGAACGCGCAACAACCTCGACATTCTCCAGGACGGCTGCCTCGCCCACCTGCTCCACATCGACCTCGACGACCTTTCCCCTTGATCGTTGCAACAACTCTGACGGCGACCCTCTGAAGACCACCTTCCCGCGGTCGATCAGGGCCAGGTCCTCGCAGCCCGAGCCCAGATCCGCCACGATATGGGTCGACAATATGATCGTTCGGTCTCTCGCCAGTTCGGCCATCACCGCCCTGAACTTGAGCCGTTCCTCCGGGTCCAGACCAACCGTCGGTTCATCGACCACCAGAAAGTGCGGCTCGTGAATCAGGGCCTGAGCGACTCCCAGCCGCCTCAGCATGCCGCCGGAGAGTTTCTTGACCTTACGGTCCGAAACCTCTGCCAGGCCGACTTGTTCCAGCACCTCGTCCACCCTCAGCCGCCGTTCGCCCTTGTCCTTCATCCCCGAGAGCGAAGCAAGGGTGTCAAGAACCTCAGCGACCCGGTGCAACCGCCACGCCCCGAACTCCTGGGGCAGGTATCCGATCAGCGAGCGGACGGAGTCCCGCTGAGTGCACACATCGTAGCCGCCAACTGATGCACGACCCTCGGTCGGAACCAGCAGGGTGCACAGGATGCGCATCAAGGTGCTCTTGCCGGCGCCGTTGGGTCCCAGGAGGCCGAACAGGCCGGTTCCGATCCTGAGATCGACGCCATGGTAGATCATTTTATTCAGAAAAAATCCCAGGAGCTGTCCATATACCCGGTACCCGATCTGGACACCAAAGCCATCGACAAACTGATGCGCTATGACT
>JBDLIO010000077.1:0-7887 GCA_039714865.1 Acidobacteriota bacterium
AAAACATCGTTCTGTTGCCAGGATTGCCCCACCCCAACGGTTTTGGTCAACATCGAACCGATCTGGACACCGTCGGCGCCATAAAGCGTGATCGTCACCTCGGCGTCTGTCGCCCCGAGGTTCTGCAGACCGATATTGCTGCGGAATTCGGCGCTACTCTTGAGATGTGGTATGACCCCGGCCTCTCCGCCGGCGATAACCTTGGACCATGGGGTCGAGAGTGCTACCACGAGATCGCCTGCGGGCAGCGCCGGAATCTGCTGGCCGTAGGTCCCGGACGCTGTCTGGTTGTATGTCCTGGCGGTGATGAAAACGGGCGCGTCGGTGCTGATCCGCACGGTTCCCTTGGCCTCCGCCTCGTCGCCGAAACCGAAGAGGCTCACCAAAATGTCCTGCCACTCAATTGTTTGGCCCGGTGCCAACGTGCGCTCCCGATGCCGCCCTGCACCGCTCCCGTAAGGGATAAAATCGAGATCAAGTTCGGCCGCTCCGAGATCCCCACCCACGACGGTGACATCGGTCCGCCACGTGGTTCCGGCTGCCCCAGGAGAATGGGCAACGGCGGGAACGAACCAGGTGGGTGCAAACGGGGAAACTGAAATATTCCCGCTCGTACTGCAGGACACATCGCCAACCGAAGCGGTCATGGTCCAGTTGTAGTCACCGATAGTCCCGTAGCGGTGGCTCGAACTCTGCCCGCTTGCACCTGCACTGCCGTCGCCAAAGTCCCATCCGTAACTCGGCGGGCGATCGCAGCCGGTGGCCGTGGCCTCACCCTGAACCGCTACCGTCGCACCTACAGTGGTCACGGCCGGAACCGAGGCCGAACACTGCAGCGTGCAGTCTCCCCCAGCGCCGAAGGTGTAGGCGGCAACACCGCCGCCCCGAAGGCCCGCGTACAAGGTGCTCCCAGATGCGTCAAATACGAGGTCCTTAACGTTGAAGTCGTCCACACCGGGAAAACGTTCCCAAGATGCAGCACCGTCGTGACTGACGAAAACGCCTGCCCCGCTTCCCATGTAGATGGTTTCGTGAAGCACGGGATCGATTGCGAGGGCCCAACAGTACTGTTCTGTCAAACCACTACTCGCCGGCGTCCAGCTGGCACCCCCGTCGGTCGTCTTGAATACGAGGTTGTAGCTGCAGGTGTAGAGCGTATTGGTGGCGGCCGGATCGACGGCCACGTCCCAGATTCGCTCCTCGTCCTGGCTCGACGTCCAGGTCGCGCCACTGTCATCACTGCGGTACAACCCGCCCCAGGCGCCGACGTACATGGTGGAAGGCTGGATAGGATCGAAGGCCATGGACAGCACACGCTTGTCCTGAGGACCGGTATCGGGCTGGCTCCAGGTCTGCCCCCCGTCGTTGGACAGGTGAAGCCCGTCCGACACGCCGACGTAGACGCGATCCGCAAGGACCGGGTCGGTACTTACCATCTCGAAATAGACCGAAGCCGGTCCGGCGTCCCGCCGGACCCAGGTGAGACCACCATTGATGGTCTTGTAAAGACCGTCCCAGGTTCCAGCGAACATGATGTCTTCGTCGGCCGGATCCACCGCCAAGGCGCCTACACTCAGGTTGGCGAGGTCACCATTGAACGACTCCCACGAAGCGGCACCGTCACTACTGGCCCACACCCCGTTCCAACTTCCGGCGCGCACCGTCCCCGGCACTCCAGGGTCGGCCACCAGGGCATCCACCCAGGCGGCATGAAGGCCGGTGTTGGTCGATTCCCAACTTGCGGCAGCGTCGGAACTCTTGAACACTCCCGCGCCATAGGTGCTGGCGAAGACGGTCGCGGGGTCGGTCGGGCTGAGGCCCAGGTCGTACACGGACGGGAAAGGCATGCCGTCGTTGACGGCCAGCCAGATCCCGCCGCCGTCGGTGCTCTTGAAGGCGCCATCGCTGCCGGTTCCCGCGTACAGGGTCGTGGGCGCCAGCGGGTCGATAACGATGGCTTCGATGTACAGGTTCGTCAGGCCGGAACTCGCATTCTGCCAGCTCGCCCCGGCGTCGGTGCTCTTGTAGACTCCCCCGCCTTCAAGGCCGACATAAACCGTTGAGGAGTCCGTCGGGTCGATGGCAACACTTTGGGCCGAGTGATTGGGCAAAAGGTCGCTGAGGTCGGACCATGTTGCACCGCCGTCAGTGGTTCTGAAGAGCCCGTCGTACGAACCGGCGTAGATCGTCTCGGGCGCCGAAGGGTCAACCACCAACTCGATGACCGACAAGTTGGCGCTGATGCCGTTGTTGAGCGACGCCCACGTCGTGCCACCGTCGGTGCTCCTGAAAACACCTCCCCCATACAGGCCGACATAGACCGTGCTCGGCGTCGTCGGATGGACTGCCAGGGCGCCCACGCGATCCTCGAGAAGACCGGCGTTGACCTCGGACCACGTACCGGCCCCGTCGGTCGTCTTGAAGACGCCGGACCCGTACGTCCCGGCATACACCGTTCCGTGGTTCACCGGATCGATCGCCAGGGCTCCCATTCTCGAGGGGGGGATGCCCTCGCTCGCCGCCGCCCAGCTGCTTCCGCCATCAATGCTCTTCCATACGCCTTGGCCGCCCAGATAGAGGGTTGCCGGGTTCTGCGGATCGATTTCCATGCACCAGACAGCAGCGCCCTCCGGGCCGGCGGAGGTCCACTCCCCCACGCCGGCGAAGGCGCCGGCAGCAAGCCCCACGACGGCAATCGAAATCAGGACGATCCGGGAACAACAGACGACCATTCGACAGACCATAGAGAGCCTCCCTGTTCAATGAGTTGTTGAAACAGAATATTGGACACTCGACACTCTGGTCAACCGCCGATATGGAGAAGGCACGAGACAGGGGCCGTCATCGCCTTTCTCTCGACACCGGCGGGCCTGAGGTTGATTTACTCGCTCACGGGGCAGTTCATTCTGACGCTGCCACGACTCAGGCGGTTCTCGGCGGCAGCCAACTCACTGAGGTGATCCAAGCTCTCTACCCCGATCCAGGACCTTCGGATGACTGTTTTTCGGGTCAGGGCGAACCGTCCCGTATCGTCAGTCTCGACGGTCTGGTCGATCGAGCCGATGGAGTTGGCTGCTCTTTCGTGCGCCGCCGCCGGCACGCACCAGCCTTCGGGCAGCGCGAGGATCCATTGAGTCAGGCTGATGCCCGGCACGATGACCATCGGCTCATCCCGATCCTCCAACTCCCTGGTCTCCGGCAAGGTATTCAGGTAGGAAAACCTCAGGCGACGGCTCCGCCCGCTTCGAATAAAGCGATCCTTGCTGACGATCGCATCAACCGAGAAGGTCGGGACAAGGCTCTCGACCTCACGCCACACGATATCTCCAAGGGTCATGCCGGGCAACACGTATTGAAGGTAACGACGGGCCGTTTCTTCGATCCGCTCGGGCGCTTCGCTGTCCAGGTCACGCAGCCATCCCACGGCACGAAATCCGGTAATGAACACCCGAACTCCACCTCGAAAGGCACCCTGATCATCGATTGTCCCTTCAACTCGCATGACCCGGCCTTCTTCGCCGAACTTGACAGGCAATTTAATCAGTCGGCCGTCCTCGGCATCCGCCACCAAGGCCCATTGCCCCTGGATGTATGGGCTGAGCCATTCGGCCGCACCCCGATCAAACGTCGGATCGAGGAAGAACAGCCCATCAACCACCGGGTCACTCGGCAAGGTCTCAAACCCGTCGGTCTCCACGGCAAGAACACAGTGGTTGAAACCCAGAGTCGAAGGGAAGTTCGGGTCGATCATGGCGGTGCGCCCGTTGTGGATCAGAACCAGGTGGGCCTTGAGCCCAACGACGCCCAGCAGTTCCTTCAGGAACTCCGATTTGTCCTTGCAGTCACCCCACCCACGGGCAAGCACCTCTTCAGCCGGAGTCGGCACCCATCCTCCGACCCCGATCTCGACCGCTTCGTAGCGGATCTTGAGCCTGGCGTAATCCGCCAAGGCCAGCATCTTCTCGCGAGCAGACCCGAGACCCGTGGTCAAGGTCTCCACCAGATGACGACTTTCGGCAGTCGTCTGGCTGACCTCCTCCGTCAGCCCCGAATACCACTGGCCGACGTCGCTCCACGTACCGGATTGATCCCAGGCCCAGACCAGGGCCGGGCCGACCGAAAACACATCGCCGGCCCCATCCGGTCGTTCCCTCCTGGGAAGATCCCGGCCCCGAAGGTGAATGCCGCCATCGGCCTCAGTGACATCGACCAACTCTTCGGCATTTCGCAGCGTCCACCTCAGCGACTCATTGCCACCTGTGATTCGAATGCTCAGGCTCCCTTGAGGCGCATTGAGGAGGATCGGCTCCCAATCGGCCAGAAAGAGAGGCTGGTGCATTCGAACGTAGGTGATCGAAATCTGGTCCCCGATCGACAAGGTCGGCAGGCGGGCGACCATCGCAGAAGACGACGAATGCAGACCAAAACCCACCGAGGTCTCTCTTCTGAGATCCCGTTTCTTGACGGACTCGACCTTTTCGCCGTCACTGCCGAGAACCTCGATCGAAGCAGCCAGCAGCTCGATATGCTCATCGACAAAGATCGGGTACTCGCTCCATGCATCGAGATCTCCGGCCTCTTCGATCGCGATCCGGATTCCGGTGCGTTCCCTCATCCCTGAGTCCGAGAGCTGGACCTCGATGCTGCGCTCGGTGATGGTCGCCGCGTTGACCGCAAGGGCGCCGGATACCAGCAGAAAAACCAGGCACGACCGGATGGTCATTCGGCAACCAGAATCAGTTCTTCGGCATCGTTTTCAAGGGCCGCGACATACAGAGCCCTGAGGTCTCCATAGGCCTGAGCACCAATGTACTCCGTCTTGACAATCTCCAACTCCCTGTTCAGGGTCGCCTTTCGCCGGCTTTCATCAACCTCGATCGAGGTCGACAGGCTGCCGGCACTGTTGGAGAGTTGCCCGAGCGCCGGCTCGCCGTCCAAGACCCAACCCTCGGGCCAACTGACCTCGACCACCACACGATCGACATCGGCAAAGAGAAGCTGGAGCGGAGTCCTCCGTTGGTTGGGTTGGAGGGTGTGGGGATTCGAGCCGACCCCCAGTGGCGCCGCCGGCAGCAACGAAACCTCATCCCCGATCACATCGTCGTCTCTCTGGCGCATCTCCCAGGTCACCGTGACGACCTGGTCCTCGATCACTTCCGTAACGCCGACCTCGTCGATGTCGTATCCCTCATACGAATCTTCGACCCACTCGGTCCAGGCGGTTTTCGTCGCCTCGTCGGTGTCTCTCCATGCCAATCGTGACCAGGCGTGGTTGCCCGTCAGTGCGAGGCGCCCCGTACCCGCGACTCGTCCCTCTTCATCAATTGTCAGCTGCAGCGTCGCCTCCCGAGTCGAGTCTTCCGGCGACCGTGCCGGCGTCATGCTCCACTCCTGCTTCTTTTTCTGAACGATCAGGCAGGGCACACCTTCCATCGAAGGTCTGAGTTTGCCGAAAGGAAGCGTTCGATCGGTCGGATCGAGGAATACCTTCTTCCCACCGAGATCGGCCAATACCAGTACCCGGAAGAACTGTGTCGGGTTGGGAATGTTCTGTTCGACCCTATTGCGGGTCTTCGGATTGACCCACACAAGGTCGCTGTCGATCTTCACAGCCTTGAGCATGACGTGCAGCAGCAGGGCCTTTTCGGTCAGATCCCCCTTCCGATCCTTGACGACGTCATCCGCCGCAACTTCACCAACCCAGACATCCCCAAAAGGCTCCGTCTGGATTTCGTCACGGATCCACCGGTAGATCGCCTCCGCAGTCGCGGCCCGGGACTCTGAATCCAGCGCCTTGGCCTGCTTTTTCGCCGAACCAGTGTCTCCCATGAAGTGGCTGTAACCCCACGTCTTGTATCCCCACACCACACCAACGGCATTCTTCCAATTGTCGAATAGCGAGGATTTCATGCCGTCACCGCCCCGCCTCGAGGTCGGCAGGAACATCACCCGGTATGCCAAATCCCGAAAGGGAAATCGTGACACCTCGTCCGGAACGGGAGGTAGATTTACGGCTGTATAGGTAATCTTGCCTCCACTGACCGTCTCCCTGGTTTCCTCTTCAAATTGCACGTTGGCCAGGGTCTTGTAGACAAGGGGTGCAAAGGCGATGTTGTGAGGAATCTCATAAGTAACACGGCTGACCAAGGTGGGGATCTCGGCCTGAAAGAACCACATCCTGGGGAAAAAGATCGAGTCGAAATATGTGCGATAACTGTACTCGATAATCGCTCCCTCGACGACTTCAGGCATGGCACATGACACCACAGTGGAGCCGTAGTAGTCCGAGTATTTCTTCTCGAAAGTGGCGTCCTTGGGCAAGTCGACGACCTTCCCCCCGGGCAGGTGAGTTCGGCCCTTGAGGTTCTTGACTCTCATGTAGTCCGATGAGGACAGTGAGATCGACCCGTAGTCAACACCTTCCTGCGTCAAGATCTTGATGCGGGTGTAGACCTCGAGATAGGACGACCTGCTGTCTTCGGAGAGGAAGACTCTTCCCTCCCTGAGAAGCACCACAGCTGCCGAGTTGGGGAAACCCGGGACTTCAACCAGTTTTCTGTCCTCAGGAGGAATGTGAGGCCACGACGCCGCCGGCCCGATGGTGCTTACAAGCAGGACAAAAACGAATACTCCGACAACCCTTTTCAACATGAAACCCCCAATTGATCAATTCTTTCTCGAAAAACAAAGAGAGTTGAATCCCTCCCTTCTTTGTAGCACAGTCCCGGCCCGGCCGCTCCGGCCCGACCTCAAGCGTGGTCTGCTTTCTCAGTCGATTTCGTTCGCCGGGACGTTGACGGCCTGGACCGAAAAATCGAAAAAACTCAGGATTCGCTTGATCAGGGCGGCCCTGTCCTCCGGTTGATTGATGGTCTCGAACGGGAAGGCCAGATAGACGAGCTGAGCATCGGGATTGCCGGCGCCGTAGGCTCCGCTGAAAGACACGGCGGCGATTCGGGAGTTGTCGTACACCAGGGCCAGGTCACTCCCGCCTGAGGGCAGGATGAAGTCGGGATAGTCCTCAAGATAGGTCTCGTCCGAATTCAGGGTCCCATAGACAAAATCGAGTCCTTCAAACGGCGTCTGATAGGCGCCGAGAACCCTGGTGGAACCGGAGTTGTCCCCGACATAGCTTGCCTTGAGGAGATGCTGAATCCGATCCCGCTCGGTCGAGGTCGTGGCGAAGAAGTCGTACCCGATCTCCGACCCCGAGATCAGCAGCTTGCCGCCGCCCTGAAGATACTCGAGAAGCCGATGCTGGTCGGCCGCGGCAAGACTCTCGTCCGATCGGCTGTCATCACCGCAGAAATAGAAGACGGCGTCGTAGTCCGCAAGATCAATCTCCCCGGTCTGCACGGCGGTTTCGGTACAGGATTCGAATACATACCGGTGGGCCGAAATCGCCTCGCCGTGGCTCCGCACAAAGGCGTGATACGGAAGGGTCCAGCTCGCTTGCCTGTCAAAATTGTCCACGATGAGGATCCTCGGACCGGCGCCGAAACGCAGTCCGTAGGTATCGGTAGGGCTGCTCACAAAGTGTTCGAATCCACCGTCGTCGTGATCGAACCCGTTGCTGTCGACGGCGACGAGTCGAACGTAGAGAGAAGGATCCGTCCCGTCCACGACAGCGGCAAAGCTCGAACTTGACGGCCCCAGCGTCGATTCATCGACCAGGGGATCGCCCCAAGTCCTGCCATCCGAACTGACGAACAGACGGTAGCCGAGAATGTCGCCTTCCAGACTGGGGTACCAGGCGACTTCGACCTCTCGGGGCGCATCTCTCGTTGCGCGGACCCATTTCAATGTCGGCGCCGTCGGCACATCGAGGCTGTCCACCCGTTCGAGGCGGAATGCGTCCAAGACCAATCTGGTTTCCAGTCCGTCGAG
>JBDLIO010000078.1:0-7884 GCA_039714865.1 Acidobacteriota bacterium
TCGCGACAGACAGAATCCAGGCCATGGCTGCAAACCAGAGGCCCAGCCCGAACACACCAAGGTCGGCGAACATCTCCAGCGGCATCGAATGGGCATGAACCGGGTGGTTGCCGACCGGCCACGGGACGGACTGTGCAGCCTGGCCGAAACCACCAAGACCGACTCCGCTGACCGGGGCGGTCGACCAGACCCACAGGGCAGCACCCCAGTTGTCCAGCCGAAGCAAGAGGGGCTTCAGGCGAAGGACATCCGGCCGAAAGGCAACGACGACCGTGATTGCGGCACAACCCAGACCGAGTGCCCAATAAAGGTATTTCCGTCGAGATGCAGCTGGCCCGCCCTTCTCACCAGTTTTCGTCACGAGGTGCGAAAGACGCGGTGAGATTCGCGGTTTTCGCAGATTGAGCGAATGAGGCGTACTCGACGTTACGTTGATTGAGCGAAATATAGAAAACGGCGAGGATTGCTGCGTATTTCGCGCAGCAGTAGACCACTGGTGAGAAGGTCGGGCTAGAACCAGGGCGCATGAGCCAAGGGCCAGTATGACGCCCACCGGAGATCTCGTTGCCACCAGGCCCGCCAAACCCAGGGTGAAAGCAAGGCCGAAAAGAATCCCCCTGGCATCGCGATTGATGCGGACCATCAAAATCGGCAAAACGGTCGCCAGGACAACCGCGAGATGACTGGGAAGCAACAACGACGCGAAGGCTCGACCTCGGTCAATGCGCGCCAGAACCCCCGCACGAAGATGTTCCGGAAGGCTCTCGGTCAGTGGCCGGAGGTCGTGCAACCCACCGAAACTCTGCCACAGACCCCAGATCGCCAGACCGATCAAGCCGAGGGCGAAGATGTCGATCATCCAGTCGTCCGGCGCATGCCTCGAGGCCACCCAGATCGCCGCCATCACGGCTCCGGCCAGAAACGCCTGGGTGATCGCCTCCGACCGGTCCCACCCTCCGGCCTGACCCGCGATCAGGAAAACCAACCAGAGGGTCGTGCACACGGCTGAACGTCGGGCGCCGCTTGCAGACGTTCTCTGCCACGCCCAAGGGATCAGGACAACGAATGCCACGGCGAGCACCAAACCCGTCAACGGGTAGGTTTCCACCGGCCGCCACACCGCAAGGATGGAGGTACAGACAAGGATCACTCCAGGGATCACGAATTCAGACTAGCAGACACCAATATGTAGATTGGAGGGGCCGGAAGACCCTCATTCCACAGGCGGGCGCCGCCGTTGCGGCAAGTATCCAGATGCCAAGAGCTTGATGCAGATCACCGGCAAGAATCACCCATCTTGGGTAATATTGTCGTTGAGCTCCGGCTGGATCTCAAGAAAGGTGAACGTCATCACTTCACGTTGCACTCATTCCCTCGCCCGCCTACACATTTCCGCTCTCACGACGAAACTTGGTGAGAAATGCGGGCTTGCAATCGTCTTCTTTGCGGTCATTGTGATCGGTTGCCGTCAGGCGCCATTTTCCTTGCGCGAAGCGATCGAGACCGACGCGAGCGATGTCGTGACAACTGGAGCGCATCAGAATCATGGGTCTTGGTCCGCTGATGGCCAGCGTCGCTGGTCGTGGTGGGATCCTTCGGCGAGGCAGGTAGAGGTTGATCTTCCTCACCAGGAAGGTACGCTCCGCATTTCGTGCTTCGGACCGGCGGGAATGCGGGTGGTGGTCTCAAGTACTGACGGTGATATTGGCTCGGTACCCCTGAGGTTCGGATGGAACGACATCCAGGTGCCCCTGTCGCGCCATGCCACCAGCGCCCGGGTGAAGCTCGCACTGGCGGATTGCGGCGATTCTCAATGTGGCTGGGGCGACGTGTACTTTGGCTCGAAACCGGTATCGCGGCCAAACCTGGTATTTATCGTCGTCGACACCATGCGCGCCGATGCGCTCGGGACGTACTCCGGCGAGAATCTCACCCCAACCCTCGACCTGCTCGCATCAGAGGGCGTGCTTTTCGAGCGTGTCTACTCGCAAGCTCCGTGGACGTTACCGTCGACATCCTCCATGCTCACCGGACTGTGGCCATCGGAGAGCCCGGGCTGGCACGACATCAACCAGGGGATCGCCCCAAACGCCGTACCGCTTGCTGAAATCATGCGAGATAACGGGTACGTCACCGCCGCATTCGTCGCCAATGCCTTGATCGCCGACGACAACGGTTTCGGACGGGGCTTCGACACATTCTGGAGGGGCCTGCCGGTGACGACACCGGCCATCGACTTGGTTCAGCGTGCGTTCTCCTGGATTAACACCCAATGCGAACAACCGTTCTTCGTCTACATGCACCTGATGGACCCTCATGATCCGTACGCGGCGCCTCCGCGGCGCATCGGGCCTCCCAATCGATGGCCAGGCGATGCAGATCCGGCGTTTAGCGGCAAGGATGCACTGCCCGACCCCGAGGCCTTGGAGGACTTGCGTAACCTCTATCTTGAAGAGGTTCGATACGCCGATGCGATGCTTGGGCTCTTCCTTGAGCAGCTCCCGAGCCAGGCCCTCGACAACACATTGTTTGTATTGACCAGCGACCATGGCGAGGAGTTCATGGAACACGGCTTTCTCAAACATGGGACGTCGCTGTTCGACGAGCTGATTCATGTCCCACTGATCTTCACCGGCCCTGGTTGCCGGCGAGGCGCCAGGGTCGATGGCATTGCACGTCTCATCGACCTGGTGCCTACAATCTCCGAGATGCTCGGGCTCGAGGTCGCCCCCGAAATCGCAAGCGGTTGGCGTGGTGTCTCCCTCGCTGGAGTCATTGCCGGCAGGGCCGAGATGCCCAACTTGATTGCATTGAGCGAGACAGCGTCCTACGCCCCTCTGCAATGGTGCAGTTTTGATGGCCTCCATAAGGTGGTTCTGTTCAACCGAGGTCACCAGCATCCTATTCAGTTCGAAGACGTCGCCTTCATTCGCGACCGACTGACAGGAACAGTCCCCCTTGCTGCAGTCTACGAATCGAGCCCCGATCTCCCCTCCGACCGTCTGCTGACAGTTGGTACCGAGCAACCGATCGAAAGAGCACTGCTGGCAGCTGGTGAGTACGTTCGTGGCCGTGTTGGTGGTCTTTGGCTTCAAATTGCGGGTCCGGGAAAAGGGGACCGCATCCATCTCAAGCTCCAGCTACCGAAGCACGACTCGGTACGTGCATTGCCTTTCTTCTGGAGTCCGGATGACGTCATCGACGTCACCAACGGCATAATGAGCGTGGACGTGATCGACGATGGGCGTCCTCGATTAGCCGTTGTCCTTGGGCTATCACCCGCACAAGCGGCCGGCGTACAGATCGCGGCCAACTCCACCGGCCTCATGGTGAACCACGGTGAGCCTCTTCCAGATGATCCCGGTATCGCCTTGTGGTTTCATGAGTCCGGCAACCAGGAGTCAGTAACCGGGGGCGAGGTGACCCGAGAACGATTGCGCGCCCTCGGTTATCTGACAGATTGAGCGCACCGCTGATTGCGACCCATCAATGGAAATCCGAGTTAGCCCGCACTTCCCAAGATCTCAAGGGCGCTTCCCGGGGCCAAAAGGGTCCTTTACACGGCACGGAGGGCCGCGGCAGGATCCCTCCGGGCACTCTGCAACGCCGGCCAGGCCGACGCACATACCACCAGGCCGACGCACACGCCAACGACGGCAGTCAAATGGAGGGGCATGACGATAAAGGAGATATGATCGACCAGGTAGACCTTGGCAAGATGCTCCGGAAATCGGATGGTGTGCGTCGCCGTCAACGCAGCGCACACCGTCACACCCAGGCCGGCCCCGATGACGACTCCAGCACCCCCGAGAATCATGCCGGCGATGGTCAGAATCCGCCAGATTCGACCGCCGGTGGCACCGAGAGCCTGGAGCATCCCGGCCGTCCTCCTTTTGTCGATCGCCAAAACGATCAAGGCCGAGGACACCTGGAAGGACGCCACCGCTACCACCAGGGTCAGGACGACGAACAGGGACAGCGTCTGCCATCTCAAGGCGGCAAAGAGGGAACTGTTCATCTCCCGCCAATCTGTGAACATCAGAGCCGGCTGGGCCGCTTCCAGTGCCTCTCGCGCGGTTTCGACGGCAAGGGGATCGGCCAATTCCACTTCAATGCCCGCGATGCTCAGGCCTGGCGCCGCCTCAAGCACCGCGTCCAGAGGCACGACAATCCACCGATTGTCGAATTCGGAGAAGGACAGAGAGAAGATCTCGACAACTTCGAGCGTCACGCTGGGCAGAACCCAGGACCCCGGTGCGGGTGGCAACTGAACAGTGACCAGGTCTCCAACGCCGACACCGAGATGGCCGGCCAGCCCGGCACCCACGGCAGCCTTGATGGGAGGGGCCGCGGGCCACGCGTCGATATCGGTGAATCGCGGGGGGCCGGCCACGGCCTTGAGCACCACCGGTTGGGGACGCTTGGGATCGCCTTTGACCTCGGCGAGACCGGCGACATAGGTCACACCCTCGGCTCGAGTGACACCGTCAATCGCCAAAATCGACCGGGAAACCTCGGCCACATCGTCCCGTTCGAGTCCTGAGGGCGAAAAACCGACCAGGTGAGCGTTGCCCTGCTGCAAGGCCCCGGCGATTGCATGTTCATAACCCGCCATCAAGGCCAAGGTAATGACCAACGCCATCGTCGCCAGGGCGATTCCGACCAGGGCCGCCAGGGCGGTGCCTCGGAGCAAGAGCCCCGCTCGCTTCTTCAGAAACCGCACCGCCAACTCGATATCCAACATCATGCAGAGAGTGTATAGCATGCCCAGAGGCATGGCATCTGGGCAGAAAAAAGGGGCGCCGAAGCGCCCCCAAGATAACAGTGAAACCGGACTATTCGGTCTGGGTACCTTCAGGATACAGGATGAAGGAGCCGCTGTTGGCGACGATATCGCAGTCGAAATTCCTGGTCTTGGTGTCGTTGTCCGGGTAGGTGCCCATTCCCTTGCGGTCTTTACCGTAGGAAATCAGGGTGTACTCGGAACCGGCGGTGTCGACGGTCAAGTCGTAGGGAGTTCCCCACCCGTCTTGCAGCGGGAAGGTCTTGATGTAGACCGGGGAGACGTACTGTCCGAGTTGGGCCATTGCTGAAATTCGGGGATAGAACACATTGTCCGTGCCGTATGCGCCCATGGCAGTCGAGATCGTCCGCATGTCGGACATGGTTCTCTTTTGCCGTCCGCGGTTGATCGCGTTGAGCAGGTTGGGAATCGCGATGGCCGCGATGATGCCGATGATCGCCACGACGATCAGCAGCTCGATGAGGGTGAAACCTTTTTGTCTACGCATTGGTAATACCTCCTTGTCAATGCAGCGGGGACAACTGCAAGAGTCGTGCCAGCCCACACGAAGAACTTTGCCGAAGAATTGGGCGTTGCGCGTCAGTTTCTATGGCTAGAGTGACGAAAAACGTCACTTCCACAGGGTCGGCGGGCCCTGCCATCGGTGGCCCGGCGCCCAGAACCCAGGCCACTGAACCGGGGCAGTCACCCGGAGCTCCCCGGCACGGCACCAATAGTCATAGGCCAGGCCGTCCTTGGCATGAACTGCCACGTCCAGAGTGTAGGGCCCCGCAGCCAGAGGCACGGCGTCGTATACACACGAGACCTGTCCGCGACCTTCCAACTGATTGCCGTCGAGGCCGTCAAGATCGGTGTTGTGCCCACTGACCATGGTGCCATCGGCCCCGTGCCAGGCCACACCGAACACGAAATCCTTCACCGATCGGTGGACCTGATAGTTGATCCGAACTTCGGCGGCCGATCCACTGGGAAGCAGTCTGACGGGACGGCCGTCAGCCCGGATTTCAACATCGAGGATCTCGACGTCGCCATTGCCCCAGCGCCGCCCCTCTTCGAGGACCCGCACCGGGTTGCGCATTTTCTCCGGCGCGACCCGATCACCGGCAACGTCACCCCGGTACCGGGCGACAATCTGGTCAGTCGGCCCGTCGGCGACGACGCACCCCTGGTCCAAATAGATCCCCCGGTCAGCAAAGGCGGCGGCCATATCCAAATCGTGGGTTACGAGGATCATCGTCACACCCCGGCGTCGCATGCGGGCCAGGCGGTCGAGGCACCGGGCGACGAAGGCCTCGTCCCCGACGGCCAACACCTCGTCGATCAGCAGGATGTCCGGATCGACCGCAACGGCAACGGCAAAACCCAGCCGGACATACATGCCCGACGAGTAGGTCTTGACAGGCCGGTCGATGAAGTCGCCAATTCCGGCGAACTCGAGGATATCGTCCATCCTCTCCTCCACCTCCCGACGGGACAGACCCAGCAACATCCCGTTGATGATGACGTTCTCCCATCCGGTGATTTCGGGATGAAATCCAGCGCCCAACTCGATCAGCGCGGTAATTCGGCCTTCGCTGACGACCCGGCCTGAAGTCGGGCGCAAGATTCCACCGGCCAACTTGAGAAATGTCGACTTTCCGGAACCGTTGGGTCCCAAGAGTGCCACGACCTCGCCGGGCTTGACCGCCACGTCAATGCTGTCCAGAGCCTGGAAATCGGCCGGGGCTACCGCTTTCCGCCGCCCCTTTCTGGAAAACAGCACTCCCTTGAGCGTTTCGTGACGACCTCGGCGGCCCTTGACCCGGTAGGTCTTGCCAACACCATCGAACAGGACTTCCCCGGGCTTCACACGGCCTCCACAATTGTGTCCCGCATCCTGGAGAACACCCAGGTCCCCAAAAAGAAGACACCCAAACCAACCAGCATCGCGGTCAGGGCAGTCCCTGTTTCCGGAATTCGCCCCCCGAAGGCCAGATCCCGGTAGACCTCGACCAGCGAAGCAAAGGGGTTGAGCCGGAGGGCCGTCATCAGAGTCGGATGGAGATCGAGACCATCAAGGCTGTAGATGATCGGTGAAGAGAAAAAGAGCAGATTGAGAAGGTGGCCCACGAGATCCCTGAGGTCTCGAAAATGGACCGCGCCGGCCGCCACGGCTGCCGCAACGCCGGCAGTGGTCAGAACCCATGGAACCAACGCCAACGGAAGGAAAACGATGGTCCATGGAAAAGGGTGAGCCCCAAACCATGCGGCCACGGCCATCGCGGCGACCAGAACCGGCAACGCGAAAAGGTGGTTGACCAGGTGAGACATGACCGTTACCGCAGGAAAAATCTCCGGCGGACACATGACCTTGGCCAGCAACGGCCCGTTGTCCACCATGGTTACGGCAGCATCAAGGATCGCTCCGGAAAAAAACATCCACGGCAAAAGGCCGGCAAAGAGGAACAGGGGATATGGCTGCCCCCCTGGAAACCTCGGCTGGAAAATCGTCGTGAAGACGAAGGCATAAACCACCAGCAGCAAAAGAGGATTGAGCAGGGACCAGAAAAAACCGAGAACCGAGGCCCTGTACCTGGCCGAGAGCTCACGTCGGACCAAAACCCCCACCAGGGCCCTCTGGCGCCACAAGAGAACGGCATGCGTCACGATCTCACTCTCCTGGAGGCCCGAGACCAAGGGCGTTGCTGAGAGCTTAGGCACGGGACAAGGAAGCAAGTTTCCAGTTTCAAGTTTCCAGTTTCCCTTTCAGCTCAACCACCCGGACAGCTTTCCTCATTTGTTCCAGCAATTTGAAGCCCGGACGCCCGGCCGATGTCGTCACCCCTCCGAGATCAGGAGGTTTTGAACCTGGCGGAGAATGCGCTTGCGTTCGGCGTCGAGGTATCGTCGATAACCCAAAACCTGCCCATCCTTGACGATAAACATCTTGGGGTAGTGCTTGACGTCGCCGAAGTCGTCGAAGAGGATCGGCCCGGTCACCCCCATGAGCTCGTTCATCCCGAAGTGGAAGGCCTTGCGGATCTGGTTGGTCTCGGGCGGGTTGGCGATGGTCATCACCTGGATCGTCAACCACATGGCGT
>JBDLIO010000079.1:0-7823 GCA_039714865.1 Acidobacteriota bacterium
GTTTTTGCTCAAACTAACGTCAGCGGTAACCAGTCGGGAACCTGGACTTCTAACAATTCGCCGTATCAAGTGACCGGCGATGTCACCGTTCCAACGGGACAGACTCTCACCATCGAACCGGGGGTGGAGGTCAACTTCCAGGGGTATTTCCGGTTCTATGTGAATGGCAATCTTCAGGCAATCGGTACCGAAGATTCGATGATCCTCTTTACGACGGATACCCCCGCCACGGGTTGGGGTGGTCTGCGCGTAGATACCAGTGACACGATTCGGCTTGAATACTGTCGGATCGAGCATGGCTCGGCCCTTGGCAGTGAGTATCCGGATTATCACGGTGGTGCGATGGCCCTGCTGGGTTCAAATGCAACGGTTCGGGATTGTATTTTTGCAGACAACGAAGCCCATGATCCCGACAACGAACTGGGCATGGGTGGCGCGGTCTATTCAATCGGCTCCACCGCAACCGTTTTTTCGGACTGCCTGTTTATCCGCAACCATTGTTATGGTGAAGGTGGGGCGATCGAACTCAGCGGCGACTACGATACTGTGATTGAAAACTGCGAGTTTATTGAGAACACCTGCAATTACGGTGGCGGGGCGGTTACAGGGTATATGGTGGACGGGACCATCATTCGTGGCAGTACATTTATCGATAACTACACGATGTACTCCAATGGTGGGGCTATTCAGATCTACGGGATGGGGAATCTTCTGTATATCACGAACTGTACGATGACGGGCAACTCGGCAGTGACCGGCGACGGGGGAGCGGTGAACCTCGCCTATGCGACAGCCTACCTCGTCAATACCATCGTTTATGACAATCCCGGGACGTACAGCGACGACGTCCATGTTGATTGGAGCGCTACAGCCGAAATCTATTATTCCAATTTGCCGATGCCGGACGGCGCGACCGGTGACCACAATATCGACGCTGACCCACTCTTTGTCGATGCCGCAAACCACGACGTCAACCTTCAGGGAACATCGCCCTGCATCGATGCCGGGGTTGCCTACCAGGAGTCTACTGGTGGTGCAATCCTGGTCGACCTCGAGCCGAGCCAATACCAGGGCAGCGCACCGGACATCGGTGCACGGGAGTACGGCCTCGAAGGGGCTGAGATCTTTGCGGACGGGTTTGAATCGGGCGGCACCTCAATGTGGAGCGTGACAAGCCCTTAGCCCAACCTCCCAACGAGTTTCGAGGTGATCGCAGCAACGATCACGAGCAGGAATTTGATACTCTGGTCGCCGCAAAAACGCATATGAGGAGGAAACCATGACAGCCACCGAGGCGAATGAAGGCAAAGTGCGGGGCAAAATCCCCGTCGACCTGTGGATCGTGGCGATATTCCTTGTCGTATACGCATGGAAGCAGACGAAGATCGGCGTTCTCAGGTAACGAAAACCGCCGCCATCCCAGCGTGCAATAATGCCTCATGCCTGACGATGCTTCCCCGCCCCGCCGTCGCCCGCGTTACACAGGTACCCATCCGCGGCGTTTCCAGGAGAAATACAAGGAGCTGGATCCTCTGCGCTTCGCGGACGAGAAGCTGAAGGTGGCGGCCCGAGGACAGACTCCGGCGGGTTCGCATCGATCGATCATGGTCGGCGAGATCCTGGGCCGGCTGGCGCCCAAACCCGGCGAATTCGCGTTGGACGCTACGCTGGGCTATGGAGGCCACGCCCGCGAGATCATGGAACGCCTGCGCCCCGGGGGACACCTGGTGGGGCTGGACATGGACCCCATTGAATTGCCCCGCACGGAGGCGCGGCTTCGGGGGGAGGGATTCGGCCATGACATCTTCTCGGCACGGAGAATCAACTTCGCCGGGCTCCCGGGCTTGATTCCCGAGACCGGCCCGTTCGACTGCATCCTCGCGGACCTGGGCCCCAGCTCCATGCAGATCGACAACCCGGACCGGGGATTTACCTACAAGGCCGACGGGCCCCTCGACCTGCGGTTCAATCCCCGGAGGGGGAAGCCCGCCTCCGTGCTGCTGGCGGGGCTGTCGGAGCTTGATCTGACCGAGCTTCTGGTGAGCAACGCCGACGAACCCTTCGCTCGGGAGATAGCCCACGTGCTGTGCAAGGTGGATGAGCCCATCTGCAGCACGCGACAGCTCGCCGACCTCATCCGGGGCGCGTTGCTCGCTGCGGGCTTCGGCCGAACCGCACCGCAGACCCGCACGTCGCTGCAACGCTGTTTCCAGGCCCTGCGCATTGCTGTGAACGACGAGGCCGGCGTGCTGGACCAGTTCCTGGCCTATTTGCCCGGCGCCCTGAAGCCTGGCGGCCGGGTGGCGATTCTCAGCTTCCACAGCGGTGAAGACCGCCGGGTGAAGAAGGCCTTTCTGGAGGGGTTCCGGGAGGGGATCTATGCGGGCATCGCAGCGACACCCGAGCGTCCGTCCACCGAGGAGAGGCGGGAGAATCCCCGCTCGTCGTCGGCAAAACTGCGGTGGGCAGAAAAGAAGTGATGGTTCAGTGACTCACTGAGTCCGAACGGAGCTGCCAAAGAGCGACAGCACAGGCCACGGCGGCGTTGAGGGACGACTTGGAGCCAAGCATGGGTATCGCCGCGTGGCGCGAGGCCTCGGCCAACACCGGGCCCGATACGCCGGCCACCTCGTTGCCGATGACCAGGGCAAAGGGCCGACTGACGCGCAGCTCGGCGATGGGTACTGCCTCGTCGGTTCGCTCCAGGGCAACAATTCCTGTCCCCAGGTCCTGGAGTTCCGCAACCGTTGAGGGACCGTCTGCACGCCACGCCCACGGCACTTTCCGCTCGGCGCCCAGGGCGGTGCGTGCAATCTTCGGATGTTCCGGCGTGGCGGTGACCCCGGTCATAACGACGAGATCGACCCCAAAGGCGTCGCAGGTGCGCAGGATCGAGCCCACGTTGTGCACACTGCGCAGGTCTTCGAGTACAACCGCCACCGAATTTTCGTGCATCTGCGGCAGCGCCGGCCCGTGATCCTCGGCGCGAAATCGACGACGGACTTCAGCCAAGATGGCTGCACCCTGCGCTCCGCAGACCGGGCAACTGACACGCCGCCAGGCCAGGGCATGGCCCACGTCAAATTCCAGGCTGCAGGCCGGATCCGGACATGTCACCGTGATCATCTCGTCCACTCCCGGATGATACCGCGTGTCTCTGACAAGACAACGAACCGCTCCCCTCGAGTAAGGCGAAGAAACGGCGCCCTGGTCACTCGTTCTCATTCAATAGATAAAAGCCGTGGGGTCAGACTCTTAGTGGTCGAGGGTCATAGTGTAACTCTGGCGCCTGCACGATATTTCGGTGGTACACTGCGATCGCGGAATTGAAAGTCTCTGACCCTGATGCGGCGTCCCTGCTGGACGTCGGCGGCGGCCGATAAGAGGGAGGCAGGAGTGAAGCTAGGAATCGTGATCATCGCGCTGGCGGCTATTCCCGTCTCCGCAGACGATGTCTACCTGCGGGGAGGCGGCCAGATAACGGGCGAGATTATCGCGCGGACGGAAGACTCCGTGACGGTTGATATCGGCGGGGGAAGCATGACGGCGAAGATGTCGAGTGTTGTCCGAATTGACGAGGGCATCTCACCGCTCCAGGAGTATCGGGCGCGAGCCGAGGCGATACCTGCCGGCGATGCCGAGGCGTGGCGGGAGTTGGCGAAGTGGGCTACCGGCCGGGCGCTCTCGAGCCAGGCATCGAAGGCCTACTCGCAGGTGGTCACGATCCTGTCGGACGACCAGGAAGCGAACCGTGCGCTCGGTCGGGTCCAACTCGACGGGAAATGGGTCACCGAGGAGGAGAGTTTTCTTTCCCGTGGTTTCGTGGAGTTCGAGGGCCACTGGATGACCCCGGGCGAGCGGCAAGCGATCCTGGCGGACCGTCGGGCCCGCAAGAACGCAGATCGCCAGGCGAACGAGGCCAAGATCCAGGCCATCGAGGCCGAGCAGAAGGCGGAGAGGGAGCGTGAGGCGGTCGAGCACGAGCAGACTCGGCCCAACAACTCTGTCCACTGGGGCTGGGGGGCCGGGCCGAGGTACTGGCCGGTTCCGTCGGAACCGTTGCCAACGAATCCGGCCGACACAGAGACTGGAGTGTGGCAATGAAACGGGAGGCATCCATGAGGCAATTCTTGAAATTGCTCCCACTCCTTGGCGTGCTCTTTGCGGCATGCTCAGCACCATCGCCGGTCGACGAGATCGTCGCCTCGAATCTCGCCGCACGTGGGGGCAAGGAGCGGATCCAGGCGGTGCATTCGATCCGGCAGACCGCGGCGGCGACCGCGAGTGGCGGACGGGTTGCGCGGCTGGTCCGTGAGATCAAGCGCCCAGGCCTTTTTCGGCTCGAATTCACCTCGCAGGGGACGAAGAGCGTTTTCGCACATGATGGCGAGACCGGCTGGCAGGTCGCGCCTCTTCAGGGTCAATTCGAGCCCCAGGTGACCACCCCGGAAAATGACGCGGCAGCGGGGGCCGACCAGCGTGACGTCGAAGGTCCTCTTGTTGACTGGCGCGAAAAGGGGCACGTGGTCGAACTCCTCGGCCGTGAGACGCTCCCCGGCGGAGAGGCCTTCAAGCTTCAAGTGACGCTTGAGGATGGAGCGATCCGCTTCGACTATGTCGACGTCGAGTCGCACCTGATCGTACGGTCCGACGTCACGCGAATCATGGAGGGGCGCCCCGTGCTCCTGGAGGCCACGTTCTCGGACTTTCGGGAAGAGGGCGGGCTGGTCTTTCCATACCTGATCGAGACTCACGTCATGGACCGGCCCGAGGTTATCAGAATCGTAGTCGAACACATCGAACTCAACCCCGACCTCGACGACGCCCGATTCCGGCTTCCCCGGTAGCGCCTGGGCAGAGGCGCCATGAGCCTCTTGCAGAATTCGGATTCACCCGTGCGGGGATACAACCCGTCCCTGCGGAAGTTATTGTAGGGGAGTGACTTATCACCTCCTTATGGACAGAGTCTTCATCGGTGATAAGCTTTCTGGGGTTCATATCTGCCACTGTTATGAGAAACGGCACTATTTCCGGGGCTGAATCGGACATCGAGTCCACCGCGAGGCTTCTTGAGCGGGTGCGCGGCGGTGATCCGGCAGCTCGAAACGATTTGGTGGCGCGGTATTTGCCGATGCTCAGGCGATGGTCGCACGGTCGTCTGCCTCGAGCCGCCCGCGATATGGCGGATACCGACGATCTTGTGCAGGTTGCCCTGATGCGAACGTTGAACAAGGTAGAGAGCTTCGTTCCGCGGCACGAAGGTGCGTTCTTCGCCTACTTGCGGATGACGGTGCTCAATTCAGTTCGGGACGAACTCAGGCGGGTCAATCGGCGACCCGGCAGAGAGTCCCTCGACAGGGACATGACGGCGCCGGAGCCGTCGATGGTGGAAAGGGCTATTGGGAGGGAGATGCTCGAGGCCTACGAGAAGGCACTTTCGGATCTTCCGGAGGAACACAAGGAGGCGGTGATCATGCGTGTGGAGTTCGGATGCACCTACAGGGAAATCGCCGAGACGCTCGGCAAACCCACAGCCAATGCGGCACGCATGACCGTGTCGCGTGCGCTGGTCCGGCTTGCGGAGGGTATGAATGAGCACCGACCCTGATCCCGATCTGCTGCGGTTGGCCGAGGCGGTCAGCGACGTCAAATCCGTGGACTGGGAGGAGGCGAGTGGCGCGCACCCCGCTCTGGCGGCGACCCTTGAGGGTTTGCAAGGGCTCGAGGCTGTGGCCGAAGCGTTCCGGTCGGCATCGACCGAGGCAGCAAAATCGGGCCTCGACCGGCTCCCCGTCTGGGGCCGTCTTCAGGTGCTCAAGTTGATCGGCAGGGGAGCGTTCGGCGAGGTTTATCGAGCGCGAGATCCTCTGCTCGACCGTGAGGTTGCCCTCAAGCTTCGCGTGCCGACATTTGACGACGACGAGGCGAGCAATCGCCGGGCCCTCGACGAGGGTCGACGGTTGGCCCGGGTCCGGCATCCCAACGTGCTGATCGTGCATGGCGCCGACATCGACCGCGGCAGGGTCGGCATCTGGACCGAGCTCGTTGACGGGCCGAACATGCGGGAAATCGTTGCGGAAAGGGGAGCCCTGGATCCGGAAGAAGCCGTGGTTTCGGCCGTTGCGCTCTGCCGGGCGCTCAAGGCGGTTCACGGGGCCGACCTCGTGCATGGCGATGTCAAGGCCAGCAACGTCTTTCGTGGCGCCGATGGGAGGATTGTATTGGGCGATTTCGGCGCTGCATCGGAACTCGACTCCAGCGGGTTCCTCTCGGGTTCGCCCGTATCGCTCTCGCCGGAACGACTGCGGGGTGCTGCTGCAGAACCCTCATGCGATCTCTACTCCCTCGGGGTTCTGCTCTACTTCCTGCTGAGCGCCCGGTATCCGGTGGAAGGTGAGGACATTGGCGCCATTCTGGAACGGCACGAGGGCCTTGGACCGGTTCCCCTTGGCGAACGCCGTTCTGGTCTCCCGGCATGCCTAACGGACCTCGTCGATCGAGCCGTCGCCACCAATCCGGCGCTTCGCTTTTCGACTGCCGCAGAGTTTGAGAACGCGCTGGAGAAACTGAGTGTTGGCGGCGCCGAAATGCGGCGGCATTCAAAAGCAGCCGAAAGAAAAATCGAGCGCCGATCTCTCGGTACATGGTCGGGCATTCTTGCAGTGGCTGCGATGGTCGTGGTGGCGGTTGTTTTCTTCGGGCGGACATTTCTTTCGCCTGCGGCGACGCAACCGCTGGTCGCCGACGCCAGACTGGTGCTCGACGCGGCGGAGGGGCCGGTCGTGCTCGAGGATGGGGCGGTCATCTCACCCGGTGATCGACTTTTTCTGGAGATCGAGGCCAGAGCGCCGGTTCACGTTTATGTCGCCAACGAGGACGAGACCGGCGCGATCTTCACACTCTTTCCGGTCCCGGGGCTCGATCTTGGCAATCCTATTCCCGCCGGCCTCCACCGCCTGCCGGGCGCCATAGACGGCGCCGTCAACGACTGGCAGGTCACCTCGGCGGGTGGCATTGAGACCTTTCTCGTCATGGCCGCGCCCGGGCCCGTTGCGGAACTCGAGCAACGCCTCGCCGCGTGGACGAGCGCCAGTTCTGACCGAGAGGTGAGTTACTCGCAGGATTCCGGCCCCACCCTTCGTGGCGTTGGGTCCCTGACGGCGGCGCTACCAGCCGCGAACGAAGGCGCAAGACTGGCGGAGCTTCAGCAAGAACTTTCGGACTTCGCATCGAAAGACGGTGCGCTGTGGTCGCAGCGATTTGTTCTGCGCTCTGTGGACGAGCCGTGAGGTAGGTTCTATCGCCAGTCCCCGGCAGCCATGAAAGCACCCCAGTAGAAGGGATGTGTGGAGAGATTTCGATCGCGGCGGGCCTGCAGCAGTTCCAGACCGGCGTAACGAACACTTTCTGCCGTGGTCATGCCGAGAAGAAGCCGGGCTCTGTAGAGGGCCTCCATCCATGCCTGCCCCGAGGCATCCTCGACCGGCCACAGACTCATGATCACCGTGTGAGCGCCTGCGATACGGAAGGCCCGCCGAAAGCCGAATACTCCCTCGCCGGAAATGCTCTCTCCGACACCGCTGTCGCAGGCCGAGAGTACGGCCCACTCGACCTCGCTCAGATCGAGATTGGCGATCTCAAGGGCGGTGATGACCCCGTCCTCTTCGTTCTCGCCAACGGTTGCCCGGTGGTTGGCCCCGGCCAGGGCCAGACCCGAGAGGCCCGGAGGATCGAAGGTATTCTCGGTATTGTGAGAGCTCTCCTGCCGGGCCGAAACGAGCCCGCCGACACCCCGGCCCGTGGTGATCCCCGCCTCGCATCGG
>JBDLIO010000080.1:0-7747 GCA_039714865.1 Acidobacteriota bacterium
AAGCGCTGGATGGACGATGTGCGATTGGAATTTCCCGGATGAGGTCTATCCGGCGGTCGATCAGGAGGATGGTCCACTGCCACTGAAATGGGGGTCGGGGCGAAGGGGCCCGTCCCAGACCGACATGGCTGACGGTGCCGGTGCCGTCCAGCACCGCCGCGAGATGATCCAGGACGTCGTCCGTACCCTCTTCGGTCGTCGAAACCGTTGCGGCGACCGCGGTGATTTCCGGCAATCCGGCGTCGTGCAGTGCCGATCTGATCAGAGCGCTTGATGGACTCTGGTCTGCTCCGAGGGCCTCGGCGATGGCCTCGGCTGCGTCTGACAGGGGAGAGGAGAACTCCAGTTCGGGCCACTCTGCGGCCACGAGGTCGGCCAATACCTGATGCTCAGATGCAATCTCCTGGTGCGTGGCATACGGCGTGGGGTTCCCGGCCGCCGCCTGGAGCGCCAGGACGGCGGCCGCGACGGCCACGTTGGCAAGAAGCCCGGCCCGGGCGTTCATTGTCAGTCGATGAACCGCTCGGACGCTGGCATGTACGAAGGATCGCCGGTCGAGCCGTCGACCACCGAGGCGTGAGCTGTGAAGACGACCTCGGTGTCCGACGCCACGATTTCCGCCCAGGCGGAGCCCTCGAAGCCGAAGGTCTGGTCGAGGACTTTCACCAACTGCACAAAAGCACCGGCGGCCAGCGGCACGCTCTCGGTGCCCAGAGAGACGCCTTCGCCGGAGTACATCGTGACCTCGACTGTCGTATTGACTTCGGACATCGAAGTCAAACCGAGATTGGTCCTGAAGCCTCGGTCGGACCGCAGGCCTGGAATGATCAGAGCACCTTCCGGTCCCTCGGAGGGCATCGGGAGGGCCGGAACGAATTGTCCGAAGGTTCCGTCGGCCGCGTCGTTGAAAATGCGGCAGCCGGCGATCAGACCCTGGGATGCCTCGATTTCGAGCCAGCCGGCGCCTTCAACTCCGAAGAGGTCGCGAAGGAGATCTTCAACGTGCAGCGCGGCTCCCTCGGGAATGAGGCGGTCGATGCCGGTGGTCGATGAACCGTCGGCCGGGTGGTAAACCAGGGTCGCCTGGACCTCGATGTCGGACGGGTTGACCAGCGTCAGTTCAGTCGCCCAGCGTGTTCCGCTGAAACCCGGTTGGGCAGCGACCGTCGGGATCACCAGATGGCCTGCGCCTTGATCGACGAGGGTCGCCGGAATGAACGTCGGATCGTGCGAGAGATCGTCGACGACCGAGGCGTAGCAGGTGAAGAGGTCGCCGTCCTCGGGTGACGAGAGCATCGCCCAGGCGCCTCTGAGGTCTCCTGCCCCAAGGTTCGAAAGGGCATCGACTTTCTGGGCAAAGGCCCTCGCGGCGGCCGACAGGTTGATCGGTCCCAGGAGTGTTCCGTCGGCGGCGAATACTTCGAAAGTCACGGTAATTGGGTGGTCACTGAGATTGTAGAGCCCGAGATTCGTGTGAAAGCCGTCGCCCGAGGCGAGGCCCGACAGCACCGAGGATGTCTGGCCGGTCTGCGCATCACCAAACCGGACGGGTCCGATTGTCTGGCCGAAAGTCTGACCTTGGGATACGGCGGCTGTCCGGGTGGTCAGGATGAGTTCAGGCTCGGTGGTGGTCACCGTCATGCCACCCGCTCCCCGGTGGCCCAGTGCTGCGACGACGTCCGACACGGTACGTTGCGCCCGTGCGGGAATGGTTACGGTTCGGTCGACATTAGTATTGGTTTGGGTTCCGGGGGGGCTGAAAACCAGGTCTGCTACGGTACCGGTCTCGCCGGTATTGAGAAGAACCAGGTTGGTGCTCCACCACGCTCCGCCCAGACCGGCGGTGCTGGCGGCCGCGGGAATAGCAAGCCGGTCCTCTTCGAGGATTGGCTCATCCACCCAGACTGCCGTCAGCGGAATGGTGGCCCAGGGCAGAGTGGGATCGTTGGATCGAATCCTCAGTGTTCCCTCGACGGGGCCGGTCTGGCCGGTGGTCGATACGACAGGGAGGTCCTGATATTCGCCGGGGGGAATTGCAATCGAGTCTGCACTGCCTTGCGGGCGCTCGAAGGGGCCCTCGAAAACGAATTCCAGCAGGTTGAGGTCTTCCGTGCCGTCGTTGGAAATCCTGATCAGACCTTCTTGGCTGTCGTTGTCGACCAGTCCGAGAGCCAGCGACGATGGTGTAACGAGGAGGTGAGGCGCCGACGTCCCTGTCCCACGGAGGGTGATTTCAACTGTCGGCCACGTCGCGCTGCTGGTTTCAAAGACCAGAGAACCCTGGTGATCCCCGACAACCTCGGGTGCAAATCGAACGAGGAACGTCTGTCGCGTACCGGGTTCCAATACCGGAGGCACCTCCGACAGGAGGGTGAACTCCGCGCCTTCGATTGTCGCCGAGAGGGTTACTGCTTCGCCGCCGAGGTTGGAAAACTCAACCGTGGCCTCGTCGAGACCCTGGACGGGAACATTTCCGAAATTGAGGCTGGAGGACGCCTGCAGGAAGTCTCCGGGGAAGATCCCCCCGTGGCCCTCAAGTCTCGCGTAGGTGAATCCGGAGTTGTCCGGGTCGTCTGAGAAGATCCACAGCCAGTTGCTCCTGGTGTTCAATCCGCCGGATCGAAATTCGATTTCAAGATCAACGGTTGCGTCGGGCGCCAGAGTGAACGGCAATTGTGTTGGTGCGGTGATCGAGAATTCCGAGCCCCCCCAGGCAAGGCCCCAATCGAGGATCTCCAACGAACTGCCGCCGGCATTGGTGATTGGAATTGTGAGAGCCGCCGGTGACCCCGGAAATGATTGGCCGGCGTCGAACGGTCCGGGATAGCCGGGACCGAGGTCGAGATCCGGTTGGTCGGAAGGGGCAGACAAGAAGAGGTTCCAACGGTCGGGGTCCAGTTCGACTCCGGTCGCTGCAGCGTTGAGAGTGATGTCGATGGTTTGCTCAGCCAAGGCCGCCAACTCGATCTGGTGGTCTTCCGTACCGGCCGCCGTCGTGACCCGTACGTCCAGCAACATTTCGAACAAGCCGGCGTTTTGTTGGATCTGTTCGATCACCAATCGTACTGCGGGACCATTGATGGTTTCCCAGGAGTACCGGAAGCGGGGTCGATTTTTTCCGTAAACCCATTGATGGAAGAACTGTTCGAGATCACGGCCGGAGACCGTCTCGAAGGCAGCCTTGAGATCCTCGGATGTCGCTGCTTCTCCGGCGTGAGCCTGCCGGTAGGCAGCGACGCCTTCGAAAAAGTCCTCGTCTCCCAGACGGTGGCGCAGCATGCGAAGCACCCATGCGCCCTTGTCGTACACCGTTCCCGAAAAGGGTACGGGGTTGTCATAGACCGGCCCGAGGAAGAGGCCGATGTCGTCGGAACTGGCCAGGTAGTTCTGCAACGTGCCTTCGCCGAGGTGTTCTGCCCACAGCCACTCGGTCAGGGTGGCGAAGCCCTCGTTGAGCCACAGTTCACGCCAGTCGGCGCAGGTGATCCAATCGCCCCACCACTGATGGCCCAGTTCATGAACGTTGAGCCAGGGCATCCAGTCGCTGCCGATGGCAGCCGCGGACAGGGTGGTCAGGGTCTGGTGCTCCATGCCTCCGCCGAAATTGGCCGTGCAGTTTCCGTATTTTTCTTCAATGAAAGGGTACTCGCCGAAGTGCTCGGCCATTTTCTCGATCATGGTGGGTGTATTGGCGAGGTCGTCTTCCGCCTGGTCCGCGACCTCCGGAAAGGCATACAGCGCGACCGGCATGGTCGTGCCCTGGTCCGAAACATAGGTCTCTTCGGAATAGACGTAGTCTGCGACATCCATCACAACGAGGTAGGAAGCGACCGGATAGATGGAGGCCCAACTGGTGGTCGTCATCCCGTCGCCGTGGTCCACTGTGCTTTCCATCAGGCCGTTGGAGGCGACGGTGTATTCGGACGGCGCCGTGACGGTGACATCGACGACTGCCTTGTCGTCCGGACGGTCGTTGCAGGGCCACCACACTCTGGCGCCGAAGGGTTCGGCCATCGTCCACGCCACGCGCCCGCCGGCGCCGTGGTGGTCCCAGTTGATACCGTATCCCCGGTGACCCGCTCGACCACCGTAGGAGATGAGTATCCGGAGGCTCTCGTCTTCGGCCAGGGCTCGTGGAAGGTCGATCGAGAGCAAATCGTCTTCGTGATCGAACTGGAGATCCACCGGGGAGTCGAATGCGTAGGCAGGATCTTCGAGGAGGGTGACGCCGAGCACTCGCAGCCCCGACCATGCGTCCAGGTCAACTCTCGACACATCCGGCTGAACCGCAGTGAATTCGACCTCGACAGAACCCGAAACGACTTCGCGGTCAAAATCCAGGAAGAGCCGGATGCTGTAGCGGGTGGCGTCGATGGGCGAGGGCTCGAGGATCGGAGCCCAGCTGTCTCCCGCTATCAGCCCTTTGGCGCGTGCCCGTTCCATTTGCGCCGTCTTGGCAGATGCCTCGGCATCGTGCAGCCTGGCAGAGCCCAATGCGGCCTCGACTTCGGGCGGATTGTCGGCAGCGCCGGTGACGCCGCAAAGCATGAGAGTCAGAACCAACGAACAAAACCGATACGACATGGATCCTCCAGACCCGGGTTACGGGGCATTGGATTGTACGGGAAACTGTGTGCCGAGTTTGTAGATGACAGGCTGATAGCTATCCTAAATCGGCCCAGCCTTCGATCTCGATCAGCAGGTCCTCGCGGCACAACTCCGCCCGGGCCAGTTCGATCGGCTCGGCGTTGGGGAAAACTCGTGCCGTACTGGCGGCGATCGCCTCCAGGGATTCCGGCTGGGTGTAATAGGTCCGAATGTGACGGAAACGGGCGAGAAGGTCCTTTCGAACGAAATCGTCCTCGACGTCAAGACCGTGGTTTCCCAGCCCGGCACCAACAACTGCCGCCAGATTCTTGAACGTCTCCTCGGTCTGGCCTTCCAGGCTGTCTTCGAATACCGTTTTTTCACCCCTGACCGCAGCGGTGCCTCCGACGAGCAGTCTTTCCGCTGCGGCGCCCGGCCAGGTTACGGCCGTCGCCCGGGCGAAGCACGGCGGCGGCCAGCCGTACTCCTGGGAATAGCTGAAGGAATCGATCTGTCTTGGATTGGCCAAGGCCGTCCCCAAAACCTCCGATGCCAATGCGTGAATCTCCAGGTCGGTACCGGACGTTCCAACGCCCGATGCTGTCGGCACAACGGAGGGGAATTCCTGCCGGCCGTTGAATCGTTGGCCGAATGCGTCGTGCCGTCCCGCGTTGAAAACCATATATCGCTGGGGAGAACTCCCGACGGGATCGAGCAGGCCGGGAATGAAATTCCACACGCGGATCAGGTGTCGTGCACCGATGGCGTCGAAGATGGCCCGGTAGGTCTGCTTGGTCATCTCTCGGAGCAGCGTCGCATCCATTTGCCTGGCGTTGCTGATACGAGCCGAAACCAGGCTGAACAGTGGCCCTCGACGAATCGTGGTTTCGAGCCCAACGTTGGTCCGGCAGGTTTCAGGCTCGGCATCATCGACAGCCGTGACCGCCCAATCGGGGGCCTCATGGCAGGAGGGGCTCGGAGTGGAAGTCCCGGAGGGTTGAGTGGGTTCTACCTGCAGCATCGGAGAGAGATTAAAAGAACCGCTCTCTGTCGTCAATGAAGGATGGTTGTGGAGTGCCTCTTGACGGGAACAGGCTCGGGCCGTCATTCCTGGTGTTGATTGATGTCTGCCGGGTGGGGGGATGCTAAGGTGCCTGCATGGAACCGGAACCTACTGCTTCGAAGAGAACCCCAGTCGCTCCGCACCCGCCGTTGCCGCAATACTACGAAAAGGCCGAGGACCGGAGGTCTTTCGTCGATCGAATCTTCGACGACACGGCGGTTCACTACGATTGGATCAACAACGTCATGTCGTTGGGGTCCGGTGTGGTCTACCGCCGGGATGCGCTGCGCCGTGCAGGTGTGGAAACCGGCATGCGTGTCCTGGATGTCTGTTCGGGAAGTTGTCAGGTTGCCAGGGCCGCCGAGGAAATCGTTGGGCGGGAAGGCTGGGTCTGCGGTCTCGACGCCAGCCTGGGCATGCTGCGTGAGGGGCGCAACTTCGTGTCGGCGCCGTTGACTCAGGCTTTTGTCGAGCGCCTTCCGATCGCCGACGAGGTGGTGGATGCAATCACGATGGGCTATGCCCTGCGCCATGTCGCCGACCTGGAGACGACATTCAGGGAGTATTTCCGGGTCTTGAAACCAGGCGGCCGTCTTCTGATTCTGGAGTTCACGAAACCCAGTTCAAAACTGATGTTTCTGGCCTCCCGTTTTTACCTCAGGCGTATCGTGCCGGCATTGGCCAGACTCCGGGGCCGTAAGGCACGGACGCTGATGGAGTATTTTTGGGACACAATCGAACATTGTGTGCCGCCGGAGACGATCATCGATGCGTTGAGTGCGGCGGGATTCGACAACGTAGGCCGATCGGGCCAGATCCAGCTTTTCAGCGAGTACCTTGCATTCAAGAGGGAGTGAGCCGACGACCCTCCAGGAGCTCTGAACAGGGAGGCAGTTTCTCTCGCAAAGAGCGCAAAGAAAAGCAAAGTTTGATTTTCCCTTCTTTTCTTTGCGCTCTTTGCGAGAAATTTGCGATTCCGGTGGTCACCATTTGGCCACGGCTTGGCCGGATCAGGTCAGCGCGACCGGAGTCAAACCACGGGCTTCGATAGCGTCGAGCAGGCGGGGCAAGACCTGCAACACGACGGGGCGGCCATCAGAGGCCCGGGCCGAAGACCCGTCGTGCAGCAGCAGGATGTCACCCGGCCCAAGGCGACGGGTCAGGCGCTTCAAGATTCGATAGGGTTGAGTGTCTGTCGTGTCGAAGCCACGCCGGTTCCACGCGGTCAGGTCCATTCCGCGCCGCTCCAGCATCGGCTGAAGGAACGGCCCCCGAATGCCGGCGGGAGCGCGAAAATGAACCGGTCGTTTTCCCCCATGGGCTTCGAGGAACTCTTGACTTCGGTCGATCTCCTCCGCCAGCCTGGGCAATGAGTGGAAGAAAAAGGCGGGCGAGTGGCTCCAACTATGGTTGCCGAGGCTGTGACCAGCTGCCGTGATCCTCTCAACGAGCGATGGGTGATTCGCGGCCCTTTGACCGATCGGGAAGAACGTTGCCGCAACGCCACGATCCTCGAGTAACTTCAAAACGGCCGGGGTCACTTCGGGGTCGGGCCCGTCGTCGAACGTCAGGGCAATTCGACCACCGGCGCTCTTCGGAGGCGCCAATCGACTCCGGCAGGGTCCCAGGATCTGCGCCCGAGGCATGATGCCCGCCAGGGCGATCAGTGCGTGATTCGCGACCAGGGCGGTGGTTACCCAGGGCCATCGGGAGGGCGCAGCTGCTAGAGCAGCCGCTCCGATCAGATGCCAGGCGATGGATCCCTTGATCAATCCGGGCAGGCGCGGAGTCGACTCAGTCACCGAGTCTCAAGCCATTTCCGGATGAGTTTTCGGTCGATTTTTCCTCTGGGGGTCCGGGGCAGCGCTTCGACCCTCAAGATCTGGCGGGGGACCTTGTGGGATGCCAGGTGTTGCCGGCACGAGTCCCTGATGCCATCCACCTGCGGCATCGTTTCATTCCCGGCGACGATCGCGCCCAGCGATTCCCCTGACATCGACGGTTCCTGGATTCCCATGACCACCGAGTCGTCAACACCGTTCAGCCCGTTCAGTACGGTCTCGATTTCCTGTGGATCTACCTTCTTGCCTTTGACGT
>JBDLIO010000081.1:0-7726 GCA_039714865.1 Acidobacteriota bacterium
CTCCTCGGCCAGGTCTGGATCGCCGCCGACACCTCGGACGGCCCCACCTCGGGCGCCCTCTACATGCTGTCCTCGGTCGACCCGCCCGGCTCCGACCCCCAGGACGTGCATTTCATCAGGTCCACAGACAGCGGTGAGAGCTGGTCGCAGCCCATCCGTGTCAACACGGACGACCGCGACGCCTGGCAGTGGTTCGGCACGATGTCGGTGGCGCCCAACGGCCGGATCGACGTTGTCTGGATCGAAAGTCTGACGGGCACCGAACCCAGCATCGGCGAGATCTCCTACTCTTTCTCATCGGACGGGGGATTTACCTGGTCCAACGCTGAGGCCGTGACCCCGACCTTCGACAGCCACGTCGGCTTTCCCCAGCAGAACAAGATAGGCGACTATTTCCATATGCGGTCCGACCTGGTCGGCGCCGATCTGGCCTATGCCGCAACCTTCAACGACGAGCAGGACGTCTTCTTCCTCCGCATCGGCGACCGGGACTGCGACGGCAACGGGGTCGGCGATAGCGAGGATCTCAGCGTGGGTGACCTTGAGGATTGTGACGGCAACGAGATTCCCGATCGCTGCGAAGTGGCGGCCCGCCCCGATTCAGATGTCAACGGCAACGGAAGGCTTGATGTCTGCGAACCACCCCCACGGCAGGGCGCCGGCCGGGCCGGCTGATCCGAAAAGAGTTGAACCACAAAGACACAGCGCGGCCACCTGGCCGCAGCCAAATCGGGAATGACAGACGCAAGAACGTCCAACGCCCAACGCTCAACTTTGAAGTAGGAACCGGCACCGAGGAGTGATTGTCGTGGAACGAAACAGCCGAGGCTCAAGGGCTGCGAGGGCCCACGGGCAAGAACCCCGATGCCGCCGGCGATGGCTGCGCAAGCACGGCGACCTGAGGCCTGATGTCCATCCACCACTGCTGTACCGGGCGGCGGAATTCAGGGTCAATCATCCCGGTCAACCCAGCCAGATCGACGAAGGTTTCCCTGCCCTCCCGCAAGCCGACGGCAACGGCATCGGCGCTGCCCTTTGAAACCGCAGCCACCATGCGCTCGACGCACAGGCCGGCCAACCGGGTCGCCAGGTTCCGGTCAAACGGCGTCGGGTCGCCTCCCTGCTGCAGATGCCCGAGAATCGCCTGCCGAACGTCGAACAAATCGCCCCCCTCCTCTTCGAAGAGCTGGACCATGAATCCCGTTGTGTAGCAGTCGTTGGCGTACTCGTTCCGGATCATCAGGCCCAAGCGCTTGCCCCCTTCGAAACCGGCAACCAGACGATCGACGTCGGCCTTGAGGTCGTCGAGGGTCACACCCTCCTCGTGCAGGTAGACGCGCTCGGCGCCCGAAGCCAAGCCGGCCATCAAGGCCAGGTAGCCGCAGTATCGTCCCATGACCTCAACAACGAAACACCGTCTGGAGGCCACCGCCGACTGCTTGATCTTGTCCAGGGCGTCGACGATCGCGTTGAGGGCCGTATCGGCGCCGATCGCCAACTCAGACCCCGGGAGATTGTTGTCGATGCTGGCCGGAAGGCAGATGATCGGCAGATTGAATGCCTGGAATTCTTGACGATTTTCAACCATGAGGTGGGCCGACCGGTAGGCCTCCCATCCCCCGACGCACAAGAGCGCGTCGATCTTCCGATCAACCAGCGTCCCGGCAACGGCCTCCAGGTCCCCGGTTTCGGGTACGCGTCTCGAGGTCCCCAGTTCGGAGCCTCCGATGGTTCCCCACCCTTTGACCGACATCCAACCCAATTCATCGACCGTGTTGTCGATCAATCCGGGAAAACCGTTTCGAATCCCCAGCACGGTATGGCCGCGATCCAGGCCGAAACGAACGGCGGCACGGACCGCCGTATTCATGCCCGGCGCCGGCCCCCCCGCGTTCAAAACGGCCAGACGAAGTCGACGCTGCCCGGGTTTTGGAGGCTGCGGCAGGGCCCTGATCATCGTATCCAGAGTGGTTATGGTCTCCGAAAAACCGGCGCCCCGCATCTCCATCGCAGTCCTATATTCCTGTTTCTCAATCGCCTCTCCCACCCGACGGTTTTCTTCGACACACGCCATCAGAGGTGACCGGTTGATACGGTTCGCGCGAAGACCGATCAGTTGGGCTTCGTCCTCCGGTTCGGCGGCGATCAGGGTCTCCACCGCAGCGAGGCCAAGCAGGGAACTCATCGTCCGGTCGAAGGCCGAGGGCCGGCCTCCTCTCTGGACGTGCCCGAGAATTGTCAGACGGACCTCCTCGTCCAGATGGTGTTCCAGAATGCCCTTGACGTATTCGGCGGTGATCGGCCGTCCCCGCCGGTTCCGAGCCCCTTCCGCAACGATGACGATACTGTCCCGCCGCCCTGCCTCCCGCCCCGCGCGAAGGCTCTCGACCATCGCGACTTCCCAGTCCTCCCGCTCGGGCGGCCGCTCTGGAATCAAGACCCAATCGGCCCCACCGGCCAGGGCTGCAGCCACCGCCAGGTAGCCGCACCGCCGCCCCATCACCTCGACGACGAAGGTGCGCTGGTGGGATGCCGCAGTTCCCGCCAAGGCGTCAACAGCCTCGGTAATCCTGTGCAAGGCGGTATCTGCGCCGATCGTCATGTCGGTCCCGATCATGTCGTTGTCGATCGAACCAACCAGGCCGACGATCGACAGATGGGGGTGTCGATCGGCCTCGGCCTGCTCCAACCGGCCCGCCTCGACCAGTTCCACCAACAATTCCGGCCACTCCCGCCGCAAGAGATCGGCCGCGGTCAGGCTTCCGTCCCCCCCGATGATCACCAAGCGGTCGATGCCGCTTTCGATCAGGTGGAAAGCGGAGTCACGACGTCCTTCTCGGTGGTAGAAGGCCTTGCACCTGGCGGTTCCGATCACCGTACCGCCACGGTGCATGATGCCTCCAACCGCATCCCAGGACATCTCTCGGATGAACTCCCCGCCGTTGACCAGGCCTTGGTAGCCCTCCCGGATTGCGCAGACCCGCCACCCGGCGGCCATCCCGCCCCGAACCACCGCCCGCAGGGCCGCGTTCATGCCCGGAGCGTCTCCCCCACTGGTCAGGACACCGATCGTTCCTTCGCGTTCGTGTCTTTGATCACTCATAGGGTTGGATTGTAACGGGTCTTGAAATCCGGCGAAGCCGGAAACTGAAGTGCTCACATGGGCTATACTGTCCTTGGAAACAATCCAAGAGAAGAGAAATGACTCTGAGCAGCGAATGCTTTCGACTTGGTGATTGGCTCGTGGACCCGACTCTGAGCCGGGTCACGAACGGAAATAAAACCGTTCACCTGGAGCCTCGGGCCATGGAAGTGCTGGTCTACCTTGCCGGTCGCGCTGACGAGTTGGTGTGCAAGCAGGAACTGATTGACCACGTCTGGCAGGCGGAGGTGGTGGCCCATGGAAGCCTTACCGGAATCATCGCCCAACTGCGAAGCGCTCTCTGCGATAACTGCAAACACTCCAAATACATCGAGACGATCCACACCAAGGGCTACCGGGTGATCGCAGACGTGGTGACCGTACCGACCGCCCCCGGCCTTCGAGATTCGGAGACCGCCGGCGACCGCGGCGCCGGTCTCGTCGAGGAACCGAAAGGCATGGCACAGGCAGAGGCCGGGCTCCTCCATACGATCGAAGTCGCCAGGGTCCGAGGAACGACATACACCGAGCTTCGTGCCGCCACCAGGCTTGCAGGACTGTGGAAGGATCAGGGCAGGATCGACGAGGCGCGGGCACTTCTCCAGCCCATCGTCGCCGGTTTCACCGAGGGCATCGACACCTTGCCGCTGCTCGAGGCCAAGGCTCTGCTCTGGGACATGACGGGCGGCACGGTCGAATAGCTGACCCGATCCCAGGAAAATCCCAGGAAAATCCCAAGGATTCTCTGCCCCTCAAAACCTAAGTTATATACCGGGTCGATAGATGCACATCACCAACCGCCGTCCGATTTCGGCACAACCAGAGGAGGAGACAATGAGATATTTCGGAAATTCATGTCCCAGCGCAAGGGTCGTCATGTCCATGGTTGCAGTCCTGCTTGTCGCTGGAGCCGCAACCGCGACGCACCCCGGGACCTGGTCGGCGAAAGCGGACCTGCCCGAAGTCCGGCAGAACCCGGCCGTCGAGTTGGTCGCCGGCACGATCTACGCGATCGGGGGAGCAGGTTCCGGTGATGTCACGGCAACCGTGTATGCCTACGACTCGGCCCTCGACCGCTGGGACACGGAGGCGGCGGCCGACATGCCCACTCCCCGAGGCTTGGTCGGCAGTGCGGTAATCGACGACAAGATCTACGTGTTCGGGGGCGCCCTCAACACCTCCGAATGGACGGCTACCGCCACGGCCGAAGTGTACGACCCGGCCACCAACACCTGGGAAAGCCTGAACGACATGCCCACCGCACGCTGGTGCCCTGCAGCAGCGGCAGTCGACGGCAAGATCTACGTCATCGGTGGAGGCACCGGAAATTTCGCAGGGGGGTGGAACGTGCACTCGACTGTGGAGGTCTTCGACCCGGCCACCAACAGTTGGCATACGGCGGCCGACATGCCGACCGCCAGGGATACGCTCAGCGTCTCCGTCCTGGATGGTCATATTTACGCGGCAGGGGGCACGAATCAGATCGAGGCCACCGCCACACTCGAGATCTACGACCCTGCCACCGACCAGTGGACGACTGGGTCGGACATGCTGATTGGGCGTGATAATTTCGCCACCGCCGCGGTCGACGGCAAGATCTATGCGTTCGGAGGACTTTTCTGGGACGCCGACAGCCCCTATCAAAATGTCTCCGAGGTGGAGGTCTATACGCCGAGTGCCAACACCTGGGAAAAGACAACCCGATTGCCGGATGCACGCAACGGGATGGGGGTCGCCGTGATGGAAGGCACGACCTACCTGATCGGTGGATGGGACAGCCGATTCGTAGACACCTACGACCCCGACCTCTACACCTCCTGGACCGAGGTAGCCGCCAGCCTGCCCGGCGCATTCGGCAGCCAGTGGAGGACCGAAATCTGCGCCGCCAACTTCAACAATGAGACCGCCAACGTCGAGCTGGTTCTGCACACCGACACCGGAAACGTCCACCAGACCTATACGATCGACCCTTCAGTCCAGAAGTCATTCGCCGATGTCGTCGGTGACATGGGGATCACCGGCAAGGGCGTTCTCGAGTTTCGTTCCGACCAGCCCCTGCGCATGGCCGGCCGCACCTTCAACGACACCGGCGACGGGACCTTCGGCCAGTTCTGCCATTTTGAGACCATGGACGATGGATTTGAAGCAGGTGACCTCGAAGTATGGTTGATCGGACTTCGCCAGGAGGAAGGGTTGTTCAGGACCAACCTGATCTTTGCCAACACGGGAATCCGGGAAGCAACGATGTACGTCTCGCTCCACCGGTGTTCCGGTGAGGCCCTGACCACCTTCATCGTTAATCTGGATCCAGGTCAACTGGACCAGCGCCTGGAACCGTTCGCCAACGAAGGCGGTGAACCCAACCTCGGATGGGGCTTCGCAAAAGTGATGGTGCTCGAAGGCGCCGGTATCCGGATCTCGACCTCGATCATCGACTCGAGGACCAACGACGCAACGACGATTGTCGCCGAGCGTTGACCCCTTGCTTTCGGCCGAAAACCAGCCCGCGGTCAAAACCGACCGCGGGTTTTCTTGCGCCTCAAAGCCAGCCAAAACCCGATCCCAGGAAAATCCCAGGAAAATCCCAAGGATTCTCTGCCCCTCAAAACCCAAGTTATATACCGGGTCGATAGATGCACACCATCAACCGCCGTCCGACTTCGGCACAACGAGAGGAGGAGATGATGAGATATCTCGGAACATCTTGCCCCAGCGCAAAGGTCGTCATGGCCGTGGTTGCAGTCCTGCTTGTCGCTGTGGCAGCGGCTGCCGAGCGGCCCGGAACCTGGGCGGCGAAAGCGGACCTGCCCAATGGGCTGTACGTTTCGGCTAGCGCCGAGGTCAACGGCATCATCTACACCCTCGGCGGAGCACTCAGAACGGAGGCCGTCGACACGGTCCTTGCCTACGATCCGGTCACGGACGTCTGGTCGGAGAAGGCCCCGATGCCCACAGCACGCCTCGGAGCAGCAGCAGCTGTGGTCGATAACAGGGTCTACGTCTTCGGCGGCTCATTGCACGTTGAACAGGATTCGGTCATCTCAGCTGTTGAGATGTACGATCCGGCGACCGACAGCTGGGAGGGCCGGTCCGATATGCCCACGGCCTTCTGGGGCTCCGCCGCTGTGGCTGTGGACGGCTTGATCTACGTGATCGGCGGAGGAACCGGGAGTGTTTACGGTGATTACAACGCCTTTGGCACCGTTCAGGTCTACGACCCGACCGCCGACAGCTGGGATACCGCCGCCGATATGCCGACCGCCAGATGCACGGTCGGTGCTTCGGTGATGAACGGAATGATCTTCGCGGCCGGGGGAGCGGAAGAATACCGGGCCAGCAGAGCGCTGGAGGTCTATCTCCCGGATACCGACGAGTGGATTATCGGTGCCGACATGCCGAGGAACCGGGATTGGCATACGACAGCGGCCATCGACGGCAAGCTGTACGCCTTGGGAGGATTGGCCTGGGGAGGTGGAATCGAACTCAAGATCATCCCTGAGATCGATGTCTACCACCCGCAGAGCAACCTCTGGCACACTACCGGCCGAATGCCGGAACAACGCTTTGGGCTGGGGGCCGCAGTTGTGGACGACACGGTCTTTCTCGTCGGGGGGGCCGAGAGGCTCGATTTATGGGGGGGGACCGACCATTTGGATACGTATGATCCCGATCTCCACACCGTTTGGACCGAGGTGGCGGCCCACTTCTCCGGCGCCCACGGCAGCCACTGGCGGACCGATGTCTGTGCGGCCAACCTCAACAGCGAGGTCGCCAACGTCGATCTTGTCTTGCATACCGAAACCAGCACCATTCGACAATCGCACACCATTCCCCCATCGGCACAGAAGGCCTTCCACGACGTTGTCGGTGAATTGGGCATCAACGGCAAGGGGCTCTTGCAAATCACTTCCGACCAGGCCCTCAAGGTGGCCGGCCGGACCTTCAACAACGGCGGCGACGGCACCTTCGGCCAGTTCTGCCATTTTGAGACCAGGGACGATGGGTTTTTCAAGGGAGATCACGACGTTTTCCTGATCGGCTTGCGCCAGGAAGAGGGTCTGTTTCGGACCAATCTGATCTTCGCAAATACGGGAATTCGGAAAGCGGCGCTGTACGTCACTCTCTACCGATGTTCCGGCGATGGGCTCGGCACCTTCATTGTCAAGCTTGATCCAGGTCAGATCGAACAACGCCTCGAGGTTTTCGCCAACGAGGGCGCATCACCCAACGTCGGGTGGGGCTTCGCACGAGTGATGGTCGCCGACGGTGCCGGCATCCGGATCTCGGCCTCGGTCATCGACTCGAGGACCAACGACGCGACGACGATTGTGGCTCAACGCTGACTCCGTGAGATCCGACCCGGCTTCTGAGGCCCGCGGCCGCGTTGCGGCCGCGGGTTTTCTGCACCTCCAGGCGCCTTGAATCGAGGCCTGCCGCAGCCAGTTGCCTGACGCAGTCCGCTTTCCCTGTCCCTGAATTCCAACCCCGGCCTCGAGTTCAGCCAGGAGACTTGGTCGGGGAAGGGGCACTCGTATTTGCACGCCGCCGCCTCTTCCTTCAACGTTGAACGTTGGTATTAGGCGT
>JBDLIO010000082.1:0-7717 GCA_039714865.1 Acidobacteriota bacterium
GTCGGCGCCTTGTACGTCCGGCGTGGTACTGCAATTGAACCTTTTGTTCGAGGCGCCGGGCACGAAAGAGGCCTGAGGCCGGGCACCGAGAATGTGCTCGAGATTGTTGGCCTGGGCATGGCTTGTGAGTTGGTTGAGCGTGATTTGCATGAGGAAATTCCTCGATTGCGGTTGTTGAGGGACCAACTGAGAACGCTCCTGATCGCGAGGATCCCCGATCTCGTGGAGCACGGTCATCCTGAACACCGGCTGCCCAATACGCTCAGCGTTGCGTTCCCGGGAGTCGAGGCTGCCGAGGTTCTTTCTCGACTGGAGAATGACGTCGCGGCATCAGCCGGGGCGGCTTGCCACGAAGGTGGGGCTGTTCTCAGCCATGTGCTCTGGGCGATGGGTGTCGAGCCCGACATCGCCCGGTCGACCCTGCGGTTGTCCATTGGCCGATTCACATCGGATGCGGATCTCCAGCCTGGCGCCCGGCGAATCATCGACGCGATCGAAGCGGCCAGGTAGAATCGGCCGACCCAAAGAGGAGACGAGCCCTTGATGAACAGTTCGAAAATCGGTGACAACTACGAGGCGGGCTTCCGGCCTCCCCGCCTTTCTTTCTTTTCGGGTCTCGTAGCGGTATTGACGATGGCCTCGGTGTTGAGCCCCCTTGCCGTAGTGGCGCAAGAGGCGGCTCCGCTTTCGGCAGTTTCGGTTCTGTGGGCGGGGCATCTGCGACCCGAAGGGCTTGAGATGCAGGCCGCCGGAGGTGAGGGTTGGGCGTTTTCCGTCTCGTACGCCTACGGGAATTCATTCTTCGCCAGTCCCGAAATCATAGAAACCCACAACGAGATTGATGGTTCCGGGGCGGACCTCAGCGACGAGGCGCTGGACCAGGCACGTTACCTGTGGCCGGAGGCGAATCTCTATCTCATTGATGCCGAGACCAGTCGTTTTGATTTCGAGGCCGGGTATTCGTCCGGTCGGTGGTTTGGTGGTGTTCGGGTCCCGGTATGGAGCATTGGCGGAACGCATCTCGACGGTCTGCCGAGCGGGACGCACGATTTTCTCGGTGTTTCCAACAGCGGTCGGGAGTTCTTCCCTGAAGGTCAAAATCTCGTTTTTCTGAACCCGGTTGGAACACGGAGTTGGTCATTTGATGAAAAGCAGAGCGCCCGTGTGATGGGGTTGACCGGGTGGGCCGGTCGGCGGTGGCCCGTCGGGGAGGACGGCGGACACCGGCTGTGGGTCGCCTTGTCAGTGCCGATTGACGACGACGAACCCTGGGGTGATGCGGGCTCGAGCGCCGGTGTCAGATGGTCGATTTCGAACCGATGGGGCGGTCTTGGCCTTTACGGCGGGTTGGGATGGACCTTCCAAGGCGGAGAGGCAGGAACCCTCGGGGGCGCGGCGGACACCTTTCACGCGTGGGGTGGTGTCGACATCAGCCTGGGCAAACGATGGGCGTTGCTGACGATGTTCAGGATCGATGACTCGGTCTTTGCCGATGTCGATCCGGGCAAGGCCGGTCGGGCGACCGGCGAGTTCGCAATCGGCTTTGCGGCGCCTCTTGGGAAAAGTGTCAGGCTGCAACTGGTTCTTGGTGAGGATTTCCCCGGGATGGGTATGCCGCCGGATTTTTCGATTCAGGGGGGAGTGATCTGGAGGCCGTAGGCTGACGGTGTCGATGGGTCGAAGGGTCAAAGGGTTGAAGAGGATCCATGAACGTCGAACGCTCAACGTTCAACGTCCAACGTCGAAGTACGCGATCGAGGTCGGCAGATATTTGGATGGCGACGCTCGGTGTTGAGGTTATTGGTGTTTCGAGTGGTGAAGGTGTGGTCTCTACCAGACTTCTCGCCCGACAGGCCCGCCCCAATCGATCTCTTTCGATTTTGAGCGGTTCTCTTCTTTTTGTGAATTGGGCTTCCGGAGGGGTCGCAGATCCTCCCGCATGAGAATCGAGAGTCGCAGTTTCTCCGCCCACGATTGTTCGGCGCGGGAACGTTGCCATGCGGCCTGTTGAGCCAATAGGGCTCGAAGATCATGCCTCATCGAACTTCTCCTGGAACCTGTGCCATGCTTCGACCAAACCATGGCGGCCCGCGATAGCTGAAATCTGTTTGTCATCCACCGCCCCGACCTCTCGCAAGCTGAGAATACGGGCAAAGTCCTTCGCCCGCCCGACGCTGAGGGCGATTACCGCGAGGAAATCTGCGCTGACAACCCGGATCGGTGTGCCGTCCAGGTCGGCATTTTCCGCCTTCCGGATCGCTTCTTCGGTCAGGTCGTCAAATGCCGGAATGAGCTGCACCGGCCAGACGCCGACACGAATTGCTTCCCCTTCTGGGTGATAGCCGAGGGCGTCACAGAATCTGTAGAGGGGACCAAGAACGTCGATCGCTTTCGGATTCGAAACGGATACGAGGATATCGGCGTCCAAGGTGGTCACAGCTTCCGTGTACCGCATCTGTGCGACGGCGCCGAAAACCGCGTAGTCGAGGATGACCCCGGCTTCCAACATGTGGTTCAGGAGTTTGGCGACTTCTTCCATTAACAAGATATAACCTCTGCCTCAGGAAAGGGCAAGGTGGTTTTGGAGGTCGGGGTTCAAAGGCAGGGTCTGCGACAGTGGACAGCGTCGGGTTCGGCGGCAGCTGGCAGCGTCAGTATCAGCGGCCGGGGCCGGACGCTGAGCCTGCCGTCTGTCCCTGGCCTTCGTGACCCCCCATCGGCCAACAGCCCACAGTTCTCGCGAGTGCGTCCGGCTGGGAGCATTCATACTTCGAAGTTGGACGTTGGACGTTGAGCGTTGGACGTTCATCTTCTTTGTTCCCCATGCAAACCGTCCGACGGATTGCTTCGCCTATAATCCCCCCATGGCCACCTCCTGCCCCTGGTGTCTCGAGCCCTTGCCCCGTTCCGGTGAGCCCTTGGTGCACTGCCCAAGGTGCACCAAACCCCTGATCGACGACGACGGCCGAGAACTTCGTTCGGTTGATTTACGTTTTCTATTGTTGAAGGACGCGCAAGAGGCGCAGTTCAGCCGGTTTCTTTCCCTCGGTACGGTAGTGGCGGCAGCGGTCGGCCTGGTCGTCCCACTGGCGCACTTCGGTGCGGCGGTATTGATTCCGCTGATGATTGTCGGCCATTTGTTGGCCGTCCGGTTCTTTTTGATCAGGGATGCACGAAGGTATGTCGGTCCCGCACGGAGGTTTTTTTCGAGATGGATAACGCGCCTGAGTTTTCTGTGGATCGGGTCGATCGGCTACGGATTGGCCGTAATCCCGGTAGCAGGCGCCGCGATGGCGGCGGCGACCTTCGCCGGCCTGACATGGCTGGTTCACAATTATGTGCTGTGGAGCCTCGAGCGGGAGGCGAGCCGAATGCCGTTGGCTCGGTGGGAAAAGGCGGTGCTGGTCCTGTTAGCCGTTGCCACGGTGGCAATGCTGGTCGTCGTCGTGGTGATGACGGTTGTGGTCGGATGGTCCGTGACCTATCTGTTGGAGTACGCTGGATTATGAGGAGGTCCCAATGGGATCAGTGATGTCGATCATGAGTGCATTCGGCCTTGCGGGAGGTGCGGGCGCCAAGGCCTTTGTTCCCCTTCTGTTGCTCGGGGGCTTTCATTACACGCCGTATTTTGAACTTGGCGGGCGCTTTGCCTGGATCGCCAGCCCACTGGTGATGGTGGTGCTTGGCGTCCTCGTCATCCTGGAGATCCTGGTGGACTCGGTTCCGGAACTGGGTGAATACGCCGATACCGTTGCCTATCTCCCGAAGATCGTCGCGGGGTTCATTGCCTTTGCAGCGGCGACCGGGTCGATCGACGAGAACCTGACACAGTTGGGTGTGTCCGGAGTTCTCGGTGGGGGAACGGCGGCCGGTGTCCATTGGGTAAGAAACCAGATTCGGAGGCCCTTCAGAGAGGTCGCTGAGTCCTTACATGACGGCGCTGCGCGCGCAGCCAGCATAGGCGAGGCCGGCATTTCGACGGCGGTTGCCTCCTCGGCGATCCTCGCACCGCCGGTAGCGATCTTCGCACTCGGCGGATTTGCCCTTGCCGGGTTCGGTCTGTCAAAGAAACTGAGCGGTCGAAATGCTGCCTGCCCCAACTGTGGCGCATCGGTATTTCGGGATGCTCTGGCATGTCCCTCGTGCGGCTCGGAAATATAGAGACTTCCGCCGCAACAGCTTCGAAATAGCAGGGCAGAAGACAATCCGACCTGACAGAGAGGGTTTTTAACCGGTGTTCGCGCTCCGTGGGGCTTTCCCGAGCCCGTGCCCGTGCCCGTTCCCGACTTTTCTCGTGTTCTGCTCAAACTGACCGAGCATCATCGGAAGAAATCCGGCCGCAAAACCCCAGGAATCCACCAGTGTGTGTGCCATGGCCCCCTCGGGCACGGGAACGGGCTCGGGCACGGGTTGGGACCGTTCGTGATTCCAATTGCCCTGAGTCCCCCCGGCGATGCTAAAATGAAGGGCCACGTTCGGAAGGGGGCAATATGGGTTTTCAGGTCGGTGACAAAGTGGTCTACCCCAGCCAGGGAGTGACGATCGTCGAATCTATCGCAAGCGAGATGCTGGCGGGCATGACCGTTGAGTGCTACCACTTGAGGTTGCTGGCTACTGATTCCAAGGTCCTGGTTCCCGTGCAGAACATTGAACGGGTCGGTCTCAGACCCTTGTGTGACCCTCAGGATGTTTCCGAAAGCTTGAGTCGGCTCAAGGCCAATGCCATCGACGAGAAAGGTGATTGGAAGGACCGTTACAAGGCCAACCTCGAGCGGTTGAAGACCGGCGACCTCGTCGAGGTAGTCGATGTGTTGCTGTGTCTGGCCGATGTTGCAAGCCGGAAAACACTCTCCTTTCGTGAGCGGAAGATGTTTGACCAGGCCCAGCAGATTCTGGCGTATGAAGTGGCCGAGGTCGAGCAGCGAAAGATCGACGAGGTCAACGATGAGATTGGCGAGATTCTGGCCACTCATATGGGGTCCGAGGATGCCGAGGAGTAGCCGCGGTTGAGAGCCCGACAGACGCGCGCCTGTGTCGTGTGCTTGGTTGTGGTCCTGTCGGTGGGTGCGTCCGGCTGCGGCTATCACCTGGTTGGGACGTCCAGTTTTCTCCCTGAAGAACTTCAGCTGCTCCACCTGGACAAATTCAAGAATATGTCGACATGGTCAGATGTTGACCAGCGGCTCAACGAGTCTCTGGCCAGGGAGTGGGTCCGCCGCGGTCGGTTCGAACTGGTCGAAGATCGAAAGAAGGCGCAGGTCGTTTTGGAGGGCACCATCAGGGGAATCTCCATGGTTCCTGTGGCCCTGGATGACCGAGGTCGGGCAACCGAGTATCAGATGACGTTGACGGTCAGCGTGCAACTGCTGGATGTTCGCGGTGAGGAACCGGAGGTCCTTTGGGAGGACAAGGCTTTCTCGCGGCGCACCTCGTACGATGTGGACCTCTCCGCAGTGGATTACTTCGATCGCCAGATCCAGGCAATGGAGTTGGTGTCGGAGAATCTTTCGCGGGCGTTGGTGACAGCAGTTCTGGAAGGGTTTTGAACGTCGAACGTTCAATACCAACCTCGAATTTTGAAGTACGCGCCTGAGAACTGAGTGTGGTGGGGCGTTAACGGCCGATGCTGAAAGGGAAGTAGATCCTGGACTACCGCCCACAGAAGCCGACAACGACGATACCGAGGCCCGGTGATTGGGTTCTCGGCGACCACAAACGCGCACTTCGACGTTGAACGTTGGACGTTCGGCGTTGAACGTTCTACCATCCTCCCATGCCCAGCCATCTACCTTCCGAAGTCCGCAAGCGTCTCAAGCCGATCCGACTCCTGGTGCTCGATGTTGACGGGGTCTTGACCGACGGTTCGTTGATGTATGGAGCCGAGGGGTGCATCGGGAAGTCGTTCAACGTTCGGGACGGGTTGGGCATTCGCCTGCTGATGGAGTGCGGAATTGCCGTTGGCGTGATCTCAGGTCGCTCAGAGCCGGCTGTATCTGCTCGGCTTGAGGAATTGGGCCTGGAACCATCGGTTGTGGCATTGGGTTCTCGGGACAAGGTCCAGGACCTCGCCCGGCTCCAGGCAGCGGTCGGAGGAATTGAGGATTCCCAGACGGCGGTGATGGGTGACGATCTTCCCGATCTTCCGATCCTGTTGCGGGCGGGATTTTCGGCCTGTCCGGCGGATGCGGCGCCTGATGTTGCCGCGGTCTGCGATCTGGTGTGTGGCAGGCCGGGTGGCTACGGGGCCGTGCGTGAGGTTGCGGAGGTGCTGCTCAAGGGCCAGGGACGGTGGTCTGGTCTGGTGCAGCGTTGGATGGGAACCCCTTGAATGCGTCAATACCTTGATCTGATGCAACACATCCTGGACGACGGCGTCCGGAAAGACGACAGGACCGGCACCGGGACTTTGAGTGTCTTTGGTGCTCAACTCCGCTTCGATCTGGCGCACGGTTTTCCGGTCCTGACAACCAAGAAACTGCACCTTCGATCGATCATTCACGAACTGCTGTGGTTCCTTCGCGGCCAGACAAACATCGCCTATCTCAAGGAAAACCGGGTGAGGATTTGGGATGAGTGGGCCGATGAGCATGGCGACCTCGGTCCGATCTACGGGGCCCAGTGGCGTTCCTGGCCTGCGCCTGACGGAGGCTTCATCGACCAGATCGATCGGTTGGTCGAGGGAATCAGGGTGAATCCGGATTCCAGGCGCCATATTGTCTCGGCGTGGAATGTCGCCGAACTGGACCGCATGGCCCTGGCGCCGTGCCACGTACTCTTCCAGTTCTACGTCGCCCGGGGCCGGCTGTCGTGTCAGCTCTACCAGCGAAGCGCGGACGTGTTCCTCGGCGTTCCTTTCAATATTGCCTCCTATGCCCTCCTGACGCTGATGATCGCGCAGGTCTGCCGATTGCAACCCGGTGATTTCATCCACACCTTTGGAGACGCCCACCTCTACCTCAATCACCTCGATCAGACGCGGTTGCAGTTGAGCAGGGAACCGGGGGAATTGCCCCGGATGGTGCTCAATACCGACGTCCGGTCGTTGGACGACTTCAGATTTGAGGATTTCACGCTCGAGGGTTACGTGGCACAGCCCCACATCAAGGCCGAGGTGGCGGTATGAGTGCCTCTCTCATTGTTGCAGTGGCAGCCAACGGGGCGATCGGGCGGAAGGGTGATCTTCCCTGGCGTCTTCCGGCCGACCTCAAGCGTTTCAGGCGCCTGACGATGGGTCACCACCTGATCATGGGGCGCCGTACCTGGGAATCGGTCGGAGTGGTGCTTCCGGGCCGCACGATGGTCGTTGTCACCCGTGACCCGAACTACCGGCCGGGGGTTGAGGGAGTGTTGGTCGCCCATTCTCTCAAGGAGGCTCTCCGTTTGGCCGAGGGGGACGACGAGCCGTTTGTCGCCGGTGGTGCGGCCCTGTATCGAGAAGCATTTGACATCGTCGACCGGATGTACCTGACACGCATAGCCGCACAGTTTGAGGCAGATACGTTCTTTCCGGCTTTCAATGAAGAACGGTGGGTCGTCGCCGCAAAAGAACACTACGAGCCAGACGAGAAAAACGTATATCCCTATACCTTCCTGATGCTTGAGAGAAAAAGAGAGCTCTCAGGGAAAAGAGCCCCGGTCGCTCCGGGGCGGGTTGATCTTCAAAAAAGGTGTTGAACTTCTTCGGAACTATTCCCATTACTGATCAAGTCTGATATTA
>JBDLIO010000083.1:0-7662 GCA_039714865.1 Acidobacteriota bacterium
CAAGAGCGAATCATCAACGACCGCAACGTAAGACGAACCCTGCTCGACGGATTGGGCGAGGGTGTGATTCTGTGGGATGAAGAGGGGCGGCCCCTGATTTCGAATCACTCTTTCGGGCGGCTCTGGGGAGAGATCCCATCCCTCTCCGAGATGATCCACACCTGTGAAACAGCCGGCATCAGCCCTTCTGAGGAGCCCTCTCGACAAGTGCACCTCGAGCATCGAAAGCGGTCCTTGGAGGTCCACTTCGAAAAACTCGGAGACGGACATCTGGCCGTCGTTCGCGACCGTTCCGCCGAGAAGGAACTCGACAGGCGCCGCCATGAAATGCAGCGTCTTGTCTCCCATGAACTCAAGACTCCGCTGGCATCGTTGGCGGGTTTTGGATCCCTGCTCGAAAAGTACACTCTGACCGATCAGGAACTCCACAGCACCGCCGGCTTGATCCGGAGTGAAGCCGAGCGCCTCGGCGAAATGGTGCGGACATTTCTCGATTTGGAAAGACTGGGGGCCGGACACTGGGACGAAGAGCAGGTTTGGGTAGATTTGCCGGCTCTCGTCGACGAGCGGTGCAAGGTACTGTCTGCCGTCTCCAGCCAAAAAGGTGTCGAACTCAATGTCAAGGCCGGTTCTACCCCACCGATTTCCGGCGTCCCGCAGCTCCTTGCCCAGGTTGTCGACAATCTGATCGGCAACGCCATCAAGTTCGCGCCGGACGGTTCGCAGGTCCGGGTCGCGGTGGAAAACGGATCGACCGGAATCGTCCTCAGCGTCACAGACTCCGGGCCCGGAATCCCGCCGGAGGCACTCCCCCATCTCTTCGAACGTTTCTACCGGGTGCCGGGAACCGGCACACAAGGATCCGGACTGGGTCTTGCCCTGGTCAGAGAGGTCATGGATCATCACAAGGCCACAGTCAGCGTTGAGAGTGCGGCAGGAGAGGGAACGACCTTTACTGTCGAATTCCCCTGCCCCGATTTTTCAGAGGAGGCGTCATGAATCAAACAGTCCTGGTAGTTGACGACGATGTGGCGCTCCGGGAAATGATGGCCATGACTCTCCGGAAGGAAGGGTACGACGTCACCGCCGCATCCGGGGCCGTCGAGGCCCGGACCCTGATCGCCCGCTCGGCCTTCGACCTCGTCGTCAGTGACATCTATCTCGGAGACGGGACGGCGATTGAACTCCTGGAGGGCATTCGCCAGGCACGCTCAGACACAGCGGTGATTCTCGTCACCGCCCAGGGAACAGTCGAGACCGCTGCAGCGGCTCGTGCGGCCGGTGTATTTGACTACCTCGCCAAACCGTTTCAGTTGGAGCAGTTGGTCGAACGCGTAACAGCTGCCCTGGGAACCAGACCAATAGCCCCCACCGGTCCGGCAAAAGGGCCCGAGACGATGATCATCGGCTCTCACCCCTCTATCGTTGAGGTCTACAAGGCCGTTGCGCGGGTGGCGGCGCTTCCGATTCCCATCCTCCTTCGAGGCGAGACCGGAACCGGCAAGGAACTGGTTGCCCGAGCCCTCCACAAATACGGCGCCTCACCCAGTGGACCGTTTGTCGCCATCAACTGCGGCGCCATTCCGGAAACTCTGTTGGAAAGTGAGGTATTTGGTCACCGGAGGGGGGCATTCACGGGCGCGGTCCGCGACCATCTCGGCGCCATCCAGGCGGCCCGCGGCGGCACCCTCCTCCTCGACGAAGTCGGTGAACTGCCGCCCTTGCTGCAAGTCAAACTCCTGCGTTTCCTTCAGGAGGGCGAAATCCGCCCCCTGGGATCGGAGTCCACCATCACCGTGCAGACCCGTGTCGTCGCCGCGACACACCGGGATTTATCGGAGGGCGTTGAAGGGGGAGGTGTCAGGGAGGATTTCTACTACCGCCTAGCGGCCTATCAAATCGAGATTCCGCCCCTTCGCGCACGGGCCAGCGATATTCCCTTGCTGATCGAACACTTCGCTCAACGGGTCCGGGAACGGCTCGGCCGCACAGATCTCGGAGGATTTTCTTCAGAGACGATCTCAACCCTCGGAAATTACCATTGGCCCGGGAACGTCCGGGAGCTCGAGCACCTGGTCCAGAGGTGCTTGATCGATCATGGCTCCATGGAGGATCCACACCAGGTTCAAGCATTCCTCAAGGCGCCGGCCATCTCAGTGCCACAGACCGAAGCGGGCCCTTCCATCGGAGCCGACATCACCCTCGAAGCGCTGGAACGGCTTCACATCGAGGCAGTGCTCAAGAAAACTGAAGGCAACCGTACCCGAACCGCCGAGATCCTCGGGATCGAACGAAAGTCGCTCTACCGAAAAATCAACCGCTTGGAGATTCCGGTTCCGGGGGACGCGACTGAATAGTCCAATCAGCCGGCGGTCATTCTCTCGGTCGCCTGACGATATTCGGACGGCGAAACCCCGAAAAAGGTTCGGAAACGCCTCGAGAAATAGAACGGGCTGGAAAAGCCGAGCCGGGAGGCCACCTCGTTGACTCGATATTCACCGGTTTCCAGCATCCGCCGCGCCTCCCGCATCTTCATCGCGGTAATCAATCGGCCGGGGCTGCAGTCAAAAACCTCGACCAGGCCCCGCTCCAACGTGCGAAGAGATATGAAAAGGTCATCTGCCAGTTGGGCGGGCCGATAGCCATCCTCCAGATGCTGGTGGATCTTGAAAATCGCCTGCCCCGAAAGGCTGGTCGGCGCCTCACCGGCCTCGGAAACAACCCGCTGAACATAACTGGTGTAACCCGCCAGGACATCGTCCGCGGGGGTGTCCCCAGAGCCCTGTTCCACCGCGATCGGGAGGACGGACTCGTCCCTGCCGGAGCTATGGACAAAAATCTCCGTCTCGGTTTCCACGGCCTCGAGCCTCGCCAAGAGCTGGCGGATCTGCCGTCTCTGGCGCTGCTGAACCCACCACAGGATGGCCAATACCACCCCGGAAAGGCCCAGCAGAACAGTGAATAGCGGAATCATCGCAGGCATCTTCCTCTATTTTACCTCAGCCTCTCAAATCGCGCCCCGATGACGGCTCGGGCAATACGGAGACTGTCGATAATCGGGCGGTAGTGACTGGTACAGCGCCCGTCGGCAAAACCCAGATGAATGGGCACTGATGCCAGCTGAAAGCCTCTCCGGGCGGCCCGCACGACGACGGCGCTCTCGGCCTCGAAGCGGTCCTCCGGGAATCCGACGTCTTCGATCAACTGCCGTCGGTAGATTCGAAACCCGGTCTGTACGTCACCCACCCGTCGGCCTGCCGCGAACGAAATCAGTCGCGAAGAAATACCGTTACTGGCCTTCCGGACACCGGACATTTCCTCGAAGAGGTGATCACGGCTGCCCAATACCAGATCCGGGCCCTCTCGCCACTGTTCGATCAGCTTCGGAATCTCTTCCGGCAGATGCTGGCCGTCCGCATCGAGAGTGACCACGGCCTCGAACCCCTTCCCGAACAACATCTCAAAGGCCAGTCTCAGGGCCGCTCCCTTGCCTCGATTGATCTCCTGGGCCACAACCTCCGCTCCGGCGATTCGAGCCTCATGACCCGTCTGGTCGGTGGAACCGTCGTCCACAACCAGGACCTCGGCAACCTGCACCAAGGTACGCCGAACTACGTCACCGACCGAAGGCCCAGCGTTGAACGCCGGAATGACCGCGGCGATATCCTGTACAGCCTTCATACATCTCCCCGGCCCAACAGGGCCCATCCCGCGGACCCTCCAGGAGCACAGGCCGTCAAGAGCACGGTTTCCGGACCAGGCATTGGGCGCCCGTCATGAGGAACGATACCGGCCTCCCGGTCAGGGACGGCGAAACCCGGGGTCGGACCAAAAGTCGCCCCGGCTGCAGCCAGGACCGAGGCCGCCAGCAATACGCCACCGTGGCTTCCCGCGGTAGCCATCGGCGCCAGAACCGGAGGCAACCCCCTCTCCCCCAGGACCTCCCGAATCAACTTCGCCTCCAAACGGTCGGCTTCGGGCAGCCCACCCGCTGAACACACGACCCGATCGACGTTCCCCGGGGACAGCCCGTGATCCACCAGAAAAGCCCCCAGGCCCTCGGCTCTCGGTCCGGGGCTCTTCCCCCACCCGCTTCGGGGCGCACCAGGGTCGAAAGCCGATCCGGCGCCAAATAATCGGGCCCGGACCAACCCCCCACGGTTCCTGACATCATCTTCGCGCTCAAGCAGCACCACGGCGGCTCCCTCGGCCCCAAGCCACCCGCTGCCTCGAGCATCGAACGGCCGCCCCGTCTCTACACCGTCGTCATCCGGCTGGGCCAGGGCTGCGAACCGGTCGAGAATGGCATGCAACAGCGGCGACATCTCGTCAACCGCCCCGACCAGGACCCGATCTGCAACGCCGCTCCGCAAAAGAGCATCCGCCTGTTTCAAGGCAGCAATGACGCTGACCTGTCGCTGGGTCACCGTGTTGTTGGCGCCCCTGGCACCCACGGCCAACGCGACCTGGGCGGCCGGGGCGTTGGCGACCGACTCGGTAAACAGGGCCGGCGACACGGACTCCGGACCTTCGAGGAAAACCTGGCGGAGGATCTTCTCCGTAACGAAGGCCGCTCCGTAGGTGGTGCCCATCACCACAGCGGTCGTCCCGTCGTAGGGCAGGATCTCCAGCCCGGCATCACGGTAAGCCATCAAGGAAGCACAAACCGCGAAGCGGGAGGCCGGGCTCATTCGCCGGGCTGCCATCGGCTTCAGCCAGTCTCCCATCCTCGCTGAGTCAACCAGCATTGCCTTTCGGGCGCCGCCTTCACGATGGTAGCCCGCGCTCCGATCGATATTTACGGGCTTCGGATCGGCGGCCGAAAAAATGCGCTCGGCCTCGTCCCAGCCCCAGGCGCCCGACGTGACCACACCCAGCCCGCTGATGCTGATTTTCACACGAGCCTCCGGACGACCAGGGCGGCGTTGGCCCCTCCGAAGGCAAAATTGGTGGAGATCCAGGTCTGGCTTGTCGGTGGCAGCTGCCGGGGATTTTCCAGCACCAGGTCAATGTGCAGGTCCGAATCGGCCGGAGCGCTACCCGCAGTCGGGAAGACCGCTCCGCGCTCGAGGGCCACGACCGAGGCCACCGCTTCCAGAGCTCCAGCCGCCCCCAGCACATGGCCCAAGGCCCCTTTCGGCGCCGTCAAGGGAACCTCAGGCGAACGATCTCCCAAGAGGCGCCTGAGGGCGCAGGACTCTGATTGATCATTGTGGGCAGTCCCGGTACCGTGCGCGTTGACGGCGTCGATGTCGATTCCCTCCAGCCCCGCGTCCTTGAGCGCTGCCTGCATGGCAGCCAGGGCGCCGTCGCCTTCGGGATGGGGCGCCGTCATGTGGTGGGCGTCGCACGAGGCCCCGTATCCCGCCAATTCGGCCAGGGGCTCGGCGCCTCTCGCCACGGCCTGATCGAGGCTTTCCAGAACCAGCATCCCGGCCCCCTCGCCCAGACTCAGGCCCTGACGATCCTTCCTGAAGGGCTGACATGCCCCTGGATCAACCGATCGAAGAGCGTTGAAACCGGAGTAGGTCAACAGGCACAGGGAGTCCGCACCACCGGCAAGGGCAACGTCAACTTCTCCGGATCGGACAGCCTGCAACGCAGCACCCAAAGCCATGGCCCCGGAAGCGCAGGCCGAAGAAAACCCAACGACGGGACCGCAGGCGCCGATATCACGTGCGACCGCGTCGCCCGGCCCGTTGAGCTGCTGCGAGGCCAATAACTTGAGCATCGGCTTGCCCGGGCGAACACCGACAATACGGCCGACAAAATCCTCGCACTCGGCCATGCCGGCGGTGCTTCCGCCACAAAAAACGCCGGTCCTCGGGCCACCGCCCTCCAGCCCCGCCCGCACCAACGCCTCGCGAGCCGCGATCACCGCAAAGATATCGGCCCGAGACAGGTTCCTGAGGTGATCGATTTCCATCTGGGCATCAGCGTCCGGCGGACCAACTTCGGCTGCCAGGGTCGTTCGTTGGCCCTCAACGTCGAAGACCGAGGGGGTCCGAATGGATGTTGCGCCTGACTCCAGACCTCGACACAACTCCTCGACGCCCCAACCGAAACCACTGACCGCACCGACGCCGGTGATGACGACCTTCATGCTTGAGAGAGAGTACTCCCGTTCAGACTGTCCACAAAGGACGCCATTGCCGAAACCGAAGCGAATGCCTCGCGCGTTGTTTCTTCACCTTCGATTCTGCAGGAGAATTCCTTTTCCAGCGCAACCACCAGCTCCAGGGCATCAACCGAATCCAGGCCCAGGCCTTCTCCAAACAATGGCGCCTCGTCTTCGATCATCTCTGGTGTCATTCCCTCGAGATTGAGGCTCTCAATGATCAGTCTCTTGAGCCTCTCCCTGAGATTTTCCTGTTGAGTCATGTGCCTCCCCCGTCAATTCCGAATGACCGATATGCAAAAGCAACCGCAGTCGGAATGCGGCCGAAGTATACTCGATGCCGCCTGTCGAGTAGGTGTTTATTTGATGACGAACGATCCCATTCTCTCCGCCTTTGACGCTCTGGTGGCCGCACGCGACTCAGACCGGCTGATGGAATAAACGAAAGAGAGGGACACCTGCGGCGACATCAACCGGCTGGCCAAGAAAAGGCAGCGACGAGCGGAGGAAAGAGGATTGACGGCGGGCAATATCGTCGGCCTGGCTGTCCCCAACGGCCCTGCCTTTGCCGCCGCCTATCTCGGGCTTCGGAGAGCGGGGCTCAGGGTCCTCTTGATGGATCGGGGAACCCCTCTGTCGGAGCGACGCCGTATCGAACGTTCCTTGGCCTGCGCAGGATGTCTTTTCTCCGACACCGGCTGGCCGTCTTCGGCCGAAGAGCTGCACCTGAGCCTCGACCCCACGACAACCCCACCCGATATCCCCGATGCCGTCACGACGATTCGGCTGACTTCGGGTTCCACCGGCCAGCCTCGAGGCATCGGCATGACCTCAGAGGCTCTCTTGAACGACGATGCCGCACTCAGATCGACGATGGGTCTGGTCCAGGAACGTGCCCTGGCCGCCATTCCCCTGTCCCACGCCTATGGGTTTTCCAGCCTGTTCCTGCCGGCCTTGACCCGGGGCTGGCTTCTGGCAATTCCTGATGGGATCAGTCCTTTCGCCGCAGTTGAAGCCGCCTCCGCCAGCCGGATCACCTTTCTGCCGACCGTTCCGGCCTACATCGAGGCTCTTCTCAAAATGGAGGCGCCCCCCCCACTTCCAACCACTCTCCGGAAGGTGATTACGGCGGGCGCCCCCTTGAAACCTGAGACCGCAAGGCGATTCAGGGAGATCTTCGGGCAACCGATTCACGTGTTCTACGGCGCCTCGGAAGTCGGCGGCATCTGTTACGACCGCCAAGGCGGCGCCGGCGAGCGCGGCACCCTAGGAACGCCTGTCGAGGGAGTGAAGGTCCTCCTGGCCGCCGAGCCGAGCCTGGACGACGGGCAGGGAATCGTCGAGGTCCTGTCTCCGGCGGCCGCGGTCGGTTACATTCCAAACGGAGATGACACCTTGGGACGAGGGCGTTACCTGACATCGGACATCGGGTCTTTCCGGGAAGGCGAACTGCAACTCCTCGGACGGGTGGACGCCATCGTCAACGGCAAGGGCAAGAAGGTGGACCCACAGGAAATCGAGACTGTACTGAACGGGCTGAACGG
>JBDLIO010000084.1:0-7615 GCA_039714865.1 Acidobacteriota bacterium
GACCGAATAACCGGTACTGAGGTGCGGTTCGGCGCCCGGCAGGTCGGGCAAAATGCGCCAGCCCTTGGTCGGGAATTTCTCCCGAAGGGTCACCTTGCCGTGGTGGGCCAGAAAGACCATTTCTTGTGCCATCTCCGATGTGGTGATCTTGCCGTCGCAGGCATGGGCTCGGTTGATGGGTGACGACGCCCACAGGCCAACGGCCTTCTCGGCGTCGATCGAGCCCTTGTTGGCCTGATAGAACTGATTGAACGCAACGTCACGGTTCCACGGAGAGAACATCAGATCAAACGGCCGATCGTCCGGCTGGGCGACGTATTCCTTGCGAACCTCGGGATCGCGGGCGTTGTTGTTGGCCCACAGAAAGCCCGGTGTACCGAAGGGGTTGATGTCTTCGCCCGTCCGCCACATCTTCTTGGTATGGGTGCCCAACAGCAGTATGGCCACCTCACCGGTCTTCATGTCGGCGATCGGCCAGTCGTTGGTATACATGCCGTTATTCTTCTCCCACAGGATCCTTTCGACATCGTCGATCGACGAGGCGTACTGGGCCGCTTTTCGCGCCCTGTTGGACTGGGGTGTCGAATCGGACTCGTAGGGGGTCTGCATCACCGTGGTCTCACCGAAAACGATGCCCGCCTCGTTGAGATAGAAGTCGGCCCCCGAGTGGATGCCACCCGGGAATGTGTGATAGACCAGCCGATGGCCCGCACTGGGCTCGACATCGCAGATGATATTCCAGTGCACACCGGCGAAACCGCCCCACATGAAGATCTGGCCGAAGACAACCTGGCCGTCGACGGTCGCAGGACCGGTGGCGGCAAAGGCCGAACACTTGTGCTGGTCGTTTTCGATCTCCATCTCCTCGTCGGGCGCCACAAAAGCCTGCCCGGTCAGCGAGTTGGGCGTCACCTCGAGGGCATCTTCCAGCTGACCGAGGTCGATGACCGAGTTGACGGTGACGATATCCCTGTAATCGAGTGAACGCCCCCATGCCTCGGCCCCTGCCGCTGCGGCACCGTCGGCGATGCCCTTCATCTCAGTGAGGTATTCATCGTCGTATTTCCTCAGAAACAGCGCATCTGCCTCAAACCGCAGACCATCCCACCCGGCCTCGGGATCACCGCCGTTGGCCAAAACGCCCAGCTTGCGGATGTACTCGGCGATCTCGTCGGCGACCAGCGTGCCGTACTGATACCCGCGCTCATAGGGCTCACCCTCGATATGAACGAAGATCCAACCCTTGTCGTCATACCGGAAGCCGGGGCCGGACCAGCGCACGGTCTCCATCGGGATGTATTCGGTGATGTCGGCGACCGGCTCCACCCGGATGTCATCGAAAAGGGCTGCGCCCCGTGCCGTGCCGTTGTATCCAAGGTGAAGCCGAATGCGATCCGATGCCTGGGTTGCAATGAACAGCGTCTCGACCAGGGTCCAATCCGCATCACCGCCGACGGCCGGCGAGTGATTGGTGAAGGGGAAGGAGGCCATCGTCAGGCAGGCGGGCACCGCCGTCGGGTACTTCGTCATCGGATCGGACACGGCGCCCGAGGCCCTGATCCACCCGGTCAGGCGATAGAGTTTCCCGACCTCGAGGGCCACCGGGTCGCTTTCGACCGTCGCCCTGCCCTCGTCACCGACCTCAAGTCCTATTGCACCAACCCCGGAGTGCATGCCTTCGGTAAGCGGGATCGCTCGGGCAGCGTCCGTCGACCTCTCGGCGATCAATCGCCAGCCAACGATGGAACCATCAGCTCCAAGTTGTTCAAAGCCGGGGTTGGGAACAGCGGTCTCGGTCCCGGCTGCCATCAAAGGCAGAACGAGGAAGACGAACACACCACACACCAAGCGAAGCACTGAAATCATCGCACCCTCCAGGCGGGCATTGTAGCGGAGGCGTCGCCAGGCGACCCCGAAGGCCGGAGTTCGATTTCAGGGGCCGGAACAGGGACCGCGTCAGACTCAGTAAGCAGGGACAGCGACGGCGGCGGCAGCAGGTGCAGCAACAGTTGACAGCGTCCGGAGCAACGACGGGCCCTTCGGCGGCCCGTACATGATCACCTTCGGGTCCTCTTGGCATCCCCGCTCGGTCGGTCGGCAAGAGGCAATCCCCACCGTCAACTTTCAATTGCGATTCTGCCAGGTGAGCACCATCACAGTAAAGACTGAGAGGGTCCCCTTCGCCGCCGAGACATCTGTTATTATTTGTTCGAACAAGTACGATCTGCCCCGGGCAAGAAAGCCAGGTCCCGATCATGAAGAGAATCCGAAAACCCCGCGGGATTGATCGGAAACGGACGATGGCGAGTTCACAATCTTCATTAGGTTGGCGATGTCACTGAAGGAGGGGAAATGTCCACGAAGAAACTACTGATTAGTGTTCTGTTTGTCATGGTTGCTGGCATTGCTACGGCCGAGGTCATTGATGTGCCAGGCGAACAACCCACCATTCAAGCCGGAATCAACGCGGCAGTGAATGGAGACACGGTACTGGTTCAACCAGGAACGTATCCCGAAAGCATCAGTTTCTTGGGCAAGAGCATCACTGTCGCCTCGCTTTATGACCAGACTCAGGATGCGGGCTACATCGATTCGACGATCATCAGCAGTGCAGGGACCGTGGTCTGGTTCGTAAACGGAGAGACCGCCGACTCGATCCTCTCCGGATTCACCATCCAGGATGGAACTGACCGCGGCATCGATTGTTATTACGCCAGCCCTTCGATCAGAAACGTCATCATCACGAACAATACGAGTGATGGAGACGGAGCGGGAATCAACCTCTATTTTTCAAACCCGACAATCGACAACGCCGTCATCTCGTTCAACTCCATATCTGCCATTTCCAGTGGTACAGGAGGAGGAATTCACGGGTACTTCTCCGACGCCGTCATCACAAACACGACGATCTCCGACAACACCGTGTTGGTGTCACCTTACAGCCCAACCTCATCCGCCGACGCCAAAGGCGGGGGTGTCGACTTCTACGGTTCAGCCGTCACCATGACCAACGTCACCGTCTCGAACAACTCCGCTCTTACCACTGAAGGGGATGACACCACAGCCATGGGCGGCGGCATCAGTATGCACCACGGTTCCGGCTTGCTCATTCAAGACTCGGTCGTCTCAAACAACACCTCCGACACCTATGGGGGAGGAATCTACTGCAGGCATACTTGCGCCCTGGAAGCCGTCAATGTGATCATCGACAACAATGTCCTGAATCCGGATTGGTCCGATGGTGGTGGAATCTATGCAGGTGGCGGCGACTCCATCATCACAGATGTCCAACTCACCAACAATTTGGCAGACGTGGGTGGCGCCATTTACTACGTTTATGATCATCATCAACTGACAAACGTCCTCATCGCTCAGAATACCGCCTATTTCGGCGCCGGGATCATCACCAATGCTGTCGCTTCCCTGAGTCTCGAAAATGTGACGGTTTCCGACAATGCAGCGATCGGCTCGAATGCCGGTGGTGGCATTCATGACTTCTATGAGAGTACCGTCGATATCTCCAACTCCATTTTTTGGAACAACACTCCTTTTGAAATCTACTCGACAACGGGTTGGGTAACAGCGGACTACTCCGACATCCGAGGCGGCTTGGCCGGCACGGGCAATATCGACGCGGACCCCATCTCGGTAGACGGGTACCACCTGTCTCAGATCGCCGCCGGCCAGGCCGAGGACAGCCCGTGCGTCGATGCCGGCGACCCCGTGAGCACCATGATCGACGGAACCACCCGAACCGATAACGTGCAGGACGCGGGCGTCGTGGACATGGGCTACCACTACCCCATCGTTATACCGGAAGGACTGATATTTTCAGATGGCTTCGAGTCCGGCGATACCACGGCGTGGTCGGCAACGGCGCCTTGATGCACTTGACAAGGAGGTCTCATGAAGAAGCTCGGCTTCGTGACAACCGTCGCATTCGTCTTGATATTGATCGGTATACCTCCGTTCGTCCCCGCCGACTGGATCACCGGCGCCGGCGGCAATGCTGCGCGCACGGGCTACGTCGATACCGTAGGTCCGATCCAACCCAACCGGCTCTGGGAGGGGGTCCGCTTTACGCGGGCTACCCGCCCCATCGTTGTGGCCGAAGGCCGCATCTATGGCACATGGTTCGAGTCGGGAAACCCGTTCAATGAGGTCTTCGTTCTCGACCTTCTTTCGGGAACAGAACTCTGGTCGGTCGAACTGCCGGCCGATGGCCTCGATACAACCAGCTATCGCAGCCGTGTCAGTGCGGTCCGGGATGGGCAGGCCTATCTGACTCGCGCGAGCGGCACTTCCAATCCCGCGCCGATCTATGCGCACGATGCGGTGACGGGCGATCTCCTTTGGCAATCAGCGGACAAGGTCGGCGAGCACAGCAGCAACTCGTGCAGCTTCGCTCCGGACGGGGACCTCATCATCCTGGGCGGCCTATTCCCCGATCAGCTTCTGCTGCGCATCGACAAGGACACAGGCGCCACGATCTGGAGTGTTCCCATTGAACCCGACACAGACGACGGCATCGGCGCGGTTGTGTGGGGCGACCGCGTCTACGCCTTTAGCTGGATCGCCTTCCCTGGGGGGAGCAGTATCGGCGTCAAGGCCTTTGACCTGGCGACGGGCGCCTTCGTCTGCAACAGTCCGGACCTGGTGTGGTGGGGGGCCTCCGTCCAGCACGGGCTTTTCATCGGACTGGACGGCAAGATCTACGCGGTGAGGGCATCCTCTCAGGACTACCTGAACTACATCTATGCCCTGGAGGACTCCGGTACGTCGCTGGACATCGTATGGACCTACACTGCGGGTTATGGCTGGGCTTCGACCTTCGGCGTGGGTCCCGACGGCAGCATCTACTCCCATGATATCGACGGCCATCTGATCCGCCTGGATCCCACCGACGGTTCACTGATCGCCAGGACGGTCGCTCCCCTCCCGGGTCATGATGTCGGCTCCTGGTACGACTGGTCGCCGCGGCTGGCCGTCGACTCACAGGGCAAGGTCTTCGCGACCAATGGATCCTACGCGGCCGGAACCCTTTCCGCCTACGACAGCGATCTGAAGCTCCTCTGGACCGAGGACGTGGGCACGATGAGCATCACCGGCCCCGCCCTCAGCTCGACCGGAGAACTTGTCCTTCAAACCCGCTACCAAGGCATGATCGTTTACACCAGCACGATCTTCGCCGACGGCTTCGAGTCCGGCGACACCGGCGCCTGGTCAGGGCAGCAACCATGAGATTTCTATCAACCAGAATCAATAAAATATCCTGGGAGGGAAAAATGAAAAACCGTAAGTCAGCATGGTTCATAGCTCTTTCGTTTCTGATCGGGGCGTTGATCCCCTCTCCTTCGTTCGCGCAATCCTGTGACTGGAATGTGGCAATGGGAGGCAACCCCGGCCGGAACGGACTTTCGTCTGCTCTAGGGCCTTTCGTTGAAGCGGGTGGCAGCCCGACGCTGTTATGGTCCGGTGGCGAATCCGCGCCCTACGCAAGTCACCCTGTTATCGAGGGTGACAATCTCATCGTCTCCAGAAGATGGCCGTCGAATTCCCAAGGCGAAGCATGGATCATCAACTACAACCTCTACACCGGCGCAGAACGATGGAAGATCACTTTGCCCATCATCACCCATGACAACTGGGGAAAGGTCACCGGTGTCAAAGACGGGTTGGTATTCGCGCATCGCTCGGGAGGCACGACCGAGCACGAACATCTGTTCGCCCTGGATATCGACACCGGCGACATCGTATGGATGTCGGCAGAAACCTATGGTGAGCACCAAAGCGAATCGATAGCGTTTGCCGACAACGGCGACATCATTATCGGTGACGATGAGAAAATCATGCGCATCAATATTGATGACGGGACCACGGTCTGGTCACTGCCTCGTGGTGGCTCATCATCGGACGGGAATGCGGTGGCCGTTTTCGGGAGCACAGGCTATTTTTGGGATCAAACAGCGATGGGAATGTTCGTCTCCGCGTGCGATCTCGATACCGGAACCTACTTGTATGGTAGCGATACTCTTGATGGTCCCGGTTTTCAACAGCAAGGATTGATGGTCGGCCCGGACGGAGTCGTGTATGCACCTTTGGTCCGCGGAAATCCGACCGACGCATTGTATTCAATCACCGACGATGGTGTTGGGCTGACAACCAATTGGAGTTATCCCATTTACAGCGTCGTCTTTGGAAGTCAAGGCGTGGGCCCCGACGGCAGCATCTATACCTATTCACCGGATGAAAAAGTGGTCCGACTGGATCCTGCGACCGGTCAAGTCATCAACACCTCGATCGTCGTTTCCGCCGAAAATGGGTGGTTTTCCGGCAACATGGCGATCGGCAGTGATGGACTGATCTACCTTGCCGTGGACGATTGGCCTTTCAAGAAACTCTACATTCTCAACGCCAACCTCGACGTTCTGTGGGGCGAGGAGATCCCTGGCTTGATTGGGGTAGCGCTTGGTAACGGGGTTTTGGCCGTCAACGGAAACGGCACCGAGATCAGAGCGTACGAAGGAAGACCCTGCCCTACCGTCTTCATCGACGGCTTTGAGTCCGGTGACCTCTCAGCATGGAGCAACGCCCTCCCGTGACAAGGTGGCCGCCGATCAATTTCAGCCCTCGCTTCGGCGGGGGCTTTTTTGAAGTGCGCCAGGCAGGTTCACGGTTTCAGTAGGCCGTGTTCCATGAACACCGAGAGTGCATGCGCTCGCTTGCCCTGAACCTGCGGGTCGGTAATGCGCACACCGAGTTCTCGCTCGAAGGTGGGCGCCAGAACATAGGTCCCGAAGACAAGAGATACGACCATCACCAGCGCCCACTCGTCATCAATGTCCTCACGCATCCGGTCCGAGGTCCGCCATTTGCTCAACATGTCTTTGTAGAAATGAACGACCATCTTGCGCACCCTTTCGCCCCCTTCGCTTTGATCGATCGCGGACCAGGTCACGTATCTCTGAAACAACCTGACAGCGTCGGGCCCGCCAAGCCTTCTTCTCCATGCCTCCGCGAACGCTTCGAAGTATCCATCGCCGCCCACCTCAAGGAGTTCGTCGAGCGCCTCGTACGGGACCTTGAACAACCTCTCGTCTACGGCTTCGCGCAGGCCTCCCTTCGAACCGAAGTGAAAGCGGATCAAACCCTGCGAAACACCGGCTTCACGAGCGATATCGTGGGTCGTGACACCGTCATAGCCACGTTCCCCGAAGAGCCGCAGAGCGGCATTGAGCAGCTTTTCCCTGGTAGCCTGACCGCGTGGGGTCGACGCCACGCTTTTTTCGGCCGCGGTTTTCATTGGTCACCTCGTTCCGTCGCTTCGAAAATCCATCTATTTCTATTCTTTCTCATGGTGGCGGGACTGACCGTTCAAACCGAAATACCTTCCTCCACGACGATTCCAGGCTCTCAGTCGAATCCACCGGCAAGTCCGGTGAGGCACGGTACACGAAGAACGGTTCCTCCGCTACCGCTAGCCCGTTCCCATCCGAAAACTCCGGAGGGGAACAGGCTAGCCCGACCTTCTCACCGGTTTTCGAAGCGAAAGGCGCAGAACGCAATGAGATTCGGTGATCTCGCAAGATGAGAAAGCGAAGGCATACTTGCGGTA
>JBDLIO010000085.1:0-7599 GCA_039714865.1 Acidobacteriota bacterium
TCAACCGATCGACTGCCGAACCGGTCTTCTTCTCCACCACTCGATTGACAGTTGCCTCAACATCGGCCTCAGGTCCAGGAATGACCGAGGACAAGAGTCGCCCCAGGCATTCAGAACCCAACAGGGCCTCCGCAGCTGGATTGAGAAAGGTGATCAGCCCTTGGATGTCGATACTGACGACACCATCGGTTACCCCTCCTAAAACCGTGGACAGCCAATCCCGGCTGTCATGAACATGTCGATCCAAACGGTGCCGGTGAAGGGCGGTCTTGATCGCCGCCAGCAATTGCTCACTCCTGAACGGTTTGGAGACAAAGCCGTAGGGAGCCGCCCGCTGCACCTGTTCGAGGACGGCCTTTTCGGTGTTGGCCGAGAGAAAGACGACGGGAATTTCGGCATGCTGCGAAATCTGCTCGGCAGTTTCGATGCCGTTGAGGTCTCCCTCAAGGTTGATATCCATCAGCACCAGATCCGGTGTGCAGGCCGAAACCATGCTGATCGCCTCCTCGCCCGAGGTCGCCATGCAACACGATTCATAGCCCTCTCTGAGGAGGATCCCCTGGACCAAACGCTGAAACAGGGGGTCGTCCTCTACCAGCATGACTCTCCCCTTGGTCACGGGGACAGATACTCCAAAATTACCGACCATGATGCAGGCTACAATTCCTGTCGACCTACTGAGGTACGACGAACGTTTCGCCCATCAAATCGAGGCCGCACTCCAGGCCGTCGATCCAGTCAATGAACTGATGGGCAATCTCCGGGGTGCCGAACATGGCGCCATGCTGGGGAGCAATCATGTGAATATCCAGAGACCGTGCCATCCGGACCCACATCTTCAAGGCGGAATTGCTCGGCATATAGCGTCGGTGAAAGCCCTCCATGTACTGGATGTGGCTGTCAAAATCCTCTGTCATCTGGTAGTCGTTGCCCAGGGACGCGCCCAAATCCCCCGAATAGAGGATCTTCGACACCGGGTCGTAGACCTGGAAATTCCCCGCGGAATGGAGGAAATGGGCCGGTATGACCTTGAGGTCGACCCCGCCTACCGTGATCGTCATGCCTTCGTCGGGAATTGGATGAATTCGGGACACAACCAACTCGTCCACACCGAAGTGAGGGATGAACCGCATCCAGAGAGCCGATAAATAAGCCTGAGCGTCACTCATCATCAGCCAGGCATTGGCGGCAGCGATGATGTCGGGGTCCTGATGTGAAAAGAATAAATGCTTGAGGTTCTTCATCGGAACCGCCGATGAGATCAGCGCAAACAACGCCGAGTGAACCTTGTGCCCACCCGGATCGAGGATCATGGCCTCGTCCCCGTGGGAAATGATGTGCTGGTTGGCCTGGACCATACTCCCCGACGAAAGGTCGTCGAAGAGAAAGCTTTTGTGTTCGCCTGATTCAAAAAGTGTGATCATTATCTGACTCCCAGTCCTTTAGGAGAGAATTGCGGCAGCCTGCTCCGCGGCCCGACCCATGTCGAGGAAGAGCAGACCCAGTTTCGCGTCTTTTCGCGCAAGGCCGACCAGCACTCCGTGCTCCCCTGCCTGCATCATGACGACGAATCCGTGGTCACCCTTGAGAAAGAGTTGCTCGATCGCGCCCCTATTCAACTCGGATGCGGTTCGGGCGCCCATCGACAGCATGGCGGCACTCATCGCCGCGACCCTCGCCTCCTCCACACCTTGCGGCAGGGCACTGGCCATCATCAGACCGTCTTCGGAGACGACCGCACACGCCTCCACGTCGCTGGAACTCCCGGAAAGCTCCGACAACACCGCGTTGAGTTCTTCGATTCTCGACATGTGATCCTCCTTGTCGAAAGACTCTATTCTATTGGTAACACTACGTTATGACTTACGATAAATCTACACCGTTCACCTTTCAAGAGAACACGGCAGGTCAAGTTTCACCCTGAGACTCGAAATTGTCATCGGGCAATCTCCTGACACCTCCCTTCCAAAAACCTGAGAAGAAAGAGACCGTCGAGGTGTTTCCCCCGGGGCACCTCCAACCCGATGTATTAGAATAGCACCCATGAGCGAGACCGTCCCCGAACCCTGTCGTACACCGGTCCTCGATTCGTCAGCCGGGCTCCTCTCGACCGGTGGAGATCCTGACCTCCTGAACGAGCTGGTATTGATCTTCATAGAGATCGTCCCTGCCCAGTTGGCAACAATGAAGACGGCCGTCGCCACCGGTGACAGCACAACTGCGGGACGCGAGGCACATTCGTTAAAAGGCGCCGCCGGCGCCCTGGGCGCCCTCGGAATCCGGAAACTCGCAGAAGACATCGAGGTTCTGGCTCGTCAGGGCACATTGGAGACCGCAAAACCGTTGGTCGCTTCGATTGAGAGGCTGGTCACTCAGCTCAAGGAGGAACACTCAGCCGATTGACCAACCCGGCAAAGCTGACTGCCAAGAGCTACCCGGCCGGCCGTGTTCCTCTTGGTTCCGGCTTCGCCGGGTTGAGGAAGACGGCGCTTCGCTTCTCAATCGCCAACGGCCCTCGAAATGACTTGAGCCAGGGAGCCGGCACTGATCGGTTTGGACAGGAAGTCGTTCATCCCGGCCTGAACACACTCCTGCTGGTGACCCTGGGAAGTATGTGCCGTCATGGCGACTATCGGGATCTGCCGCCCGGTCCCCTCCTCGATCGACCTGATGGCGACCGTTGCCCCGAGACCATCGAGAGCGGGCATCTGGACATCCATGAGAATCAGGTCAAAGGTCCCCGTCCGAAAGGCCTCAACCGCCAATCGCCCGTCGCCCACAACCTCGACTCTGTGCCCATGCTTCTCAAGCACCGCCTTGGTGATCTTCTGGTTGATCGGATTGTCCTCGGCCAGCAGGATGTTCAGTGATCTTCCGTTCGCTGCAGTCTGGCCCTCAGCACTACTCTCAGTCCGAACCCCATCCTCCGAAGGTTCCCCAAAGGCGTCCTGCGGGTCCTGGAGGTCAAAGACAACCGAAAAATAGAAGGCCGATCCCTGACCCGGTTCACTGTCGATCTCCAGCCGTCCTCCCATCAACTCGATCAGATTCGAGGAGATCGACAGCCCGAGGCCTGTCCCACCGTAACGCCTGGTCATGCTCTGATCGGCCTGAACGAAACTCTCGAAGATCGCCTCCTGCCGGTCCTTCGAGATCCCGATTCCTGTGTCCGAAACCCTGAAAAGGAGGGTGGCCTTCTCCTCATCCCTTCTTACCTGTTCGACTTCAAGCCGAATTTCTCCCTCGTCGGTGAATTTGACGGCATTACCGACGAGGTTGACCAGGACCTGTTGAAGCCTGAGAGGATCCCCACTGAGGCGATTCGGCATATCCCGAGCCATTTCAAGCCGGATGTCAAGGCCTTTTTTGTGCGCCCCCGGCCTGAGCATCTTCAGCGAATTTTCCAACGTCTGCCGGAGGTTAAACGGCGCCACCTCCATCTCGAGGCGACCAGCCTCGATCTTGGAGAAGTCGAGGATGTCGTTGATCAAAGACAGCAGTGTCCGACCGGAGAAAAGAATCATCTCGAGATAGTCCCGGCGGCCTTCATCCTCTTCACTATCGAGCAACATCTCCGCCGTGGCGATGACTCCATTCATCGGGGTCCGGATTTCATGACTCATGTTGGCCAGGAATTCGCTCTTGGCGGTGCTGGCGGCCTCCGCCTTGTGTGCCGCCTTTTCCAACTGGAGGTTTTCGAACTCCACTTCGCGGGCCTTGCGGAGATCTTCAACCATGGCCTCGAGCCGGCCGAAGAGCCGGCCGATTTCGTCCCGTGACCTGGTCGTCGGAATCTGAAAATCGAGATTCCCGCTACCAACCTCTTCCATCGCAACGCCGATGGCCGATACCCGCCGCGCGATCCGTGACGAATAGACGATTGCGCCCACGACCGCGACGCCGAGGCCGATGACCAACCACGTCAGCAACTGGCGAACCATGGTCGAGATGCCACGGTAGGCCACGGCTTCCGGACTCTGAAGGACGATGCCCCAGTCCAAATACATCGAAGAGGAATGACAGCCCAGCATGCGCTCGCCCGAGGGCAGAGAAAAGGGGAAGACGCCCGCCGCTCGAGATCCGCTCCGGAGCAGATCGACTACCGACCGCACCACCTCATGGCCGGAGAGATCGGTGCGCTCCGGGTCGAACAGTTTGCGTCCCTGATCGTCGACCAGGAAGATCGCCCCCCTCTCGTTGAAGGAGTGGTCGTCGATTCTGGCGGCGAGCCGTTCAAGATTGACCCTTGCCGCCAACGTAGCTCGGCGTCCGGAAATCGGTTGTTCCAGCGGCATGACCACCGTGATCAGCCAGAGGTCGATTTCAGGGACAAAGGAGAGGTCACCAAAAAAGACCGGGCTGTCTGCCAGCAGCTCCCCAATCGTATCCGAACTGACACCCAACACCTCAGCCGGATCCAGTCCGGCAGCCGAGACTTTCCCGGATAATTCATCTTTGACGACTATCAACGGTTCGTCGAAGCCTTCGACCGCGACCTGGACCGCCACAAAGTCATCCGCCTTCTTGATGCTGTTCAATACAGCGACCTTTTCTACCGGCCCGAGGTCTTGATTGTCGAAGGAGGCTGCGATCATGCGAAGGGTCGACCTCCAGGCTCCGACGTACAGGCTATCGATTTCCAACGCCAATTCGTTGGCCGCCAACCGCATCTCGTCGTTGGCGGCACTGATCAACTCCTGCCGCGTGATCCTGATCAGGCTGGTCCCTGCAACGCCCAGCGGAATCAGGGCGAGGATAACCGAGCCCAGAAGAAGCTTCAGTCGCAGGTTGAACATCGCGACCTCAGTCCCTTTGAGCCGTTGCCGGGATTTCATCGGCCCGGCCCCGGACGACCAGGTCATGGCGGGACCGTTGGCCCGCCGGAGCCTGCAGCTCGATCGAGAATCGAACCTCGTCCTCGGTCACTCGAACGTTGAGACTGAAATCGCCGTTTGAGTCGGCCCGCGCCTGACCGATCGGGACGTCGCCGACATCAAGGATCCGTACGAGCACGTCGGGCTCGGTTTTGCCCGCCACCGTGACCGCGTTGGGAACCCACGCCTCGATCACCCACGGGCTCGAACCGCTGGCCGAGGCAATCGTCAGAGGAATCGTCCCGTCAGGTCGGTAGGTCAATTTTCGCTCAACCTCGCTGAGGTTTCCGGCACGATCCACGGCCCGCACGACAATCAGGTTCTCCCCCGGCTCCAGGTCGGCCTGGATCAAGAATTTCCCGTCGGACCCGACAGGTATTTCTTTTCCCCTGAATTCGACCCGCGCTCCGGCCTCGGCCCTGCCCCTGATCTGCACAGGCGTCGTCCGCAGAACCAGCGCTCCCTGCGGTTCGCTGAGGATCACAAAGGGCTTGATCTCATCATTGACCACGATGAAAGAGGAGATCTCACTGACCTCTCCGGGAAATCCCTCCTCATCCATCGGGTACACTCGCCAAAAGTAGGGTCCGTTGCCCAGATTCGATAGGAGGTGCCGATTCGTCCGGAGGTCCTTTTCCGTCGTCAAAATCATCGAAAAATCATCCTTGGCCTCGGCGACTTCCAGCCAATAGCGACGAGCTCCGGTGACGGCCTCCCACTCGAGGGCGACCTCGCCGCGATACACCGTGCGACGGTCCTGAGGCCGGAGCAATCCCGTGCGACCCAGGAGCTTCTTCGGCGGCGTCGGCGGCAGGCCCTTTTCGACCTTGGAACCCTGGTTCTTCTTCAAGACCACGGTCTCGCCCGATGCTGCGATCTCCAACTCCCCATCGTAGTTGGCGAACTTCGAGGTTTCCCGCTTCTGTTCGACCCAGAAGTGAGACGTGCGCATCGAGGTGGACACACCCGAAACGCTGAGGTCGAATTCTTCACGCGTACCGCCTGCCAAGAGCACGAAGACGTCTCCCTGAAGCAGGCTGACTTCGCTCTCCTGAGAGTCGTGGAGCATATCGACCCGCATCTTTCGAATCATGGCCTGTGAGTTCTCGTTGAGTCGAATTCGGCTTTCGTTGCGCAACAAAATTTCTGCCAGAGAATCGGCCAGCGTGCGCACCAGCTCGGACTCAACAAGGACACTCCCAACATCAATGGCCCGCCACAGTGGCTGAACATGACGACGGCTCTGTACCGTTCCCTTTTTGAAGCGCAGGACGGCTTCGGCCTTGATGATGCTGCGTTCCTTGCTGAGCCGAAGGGCGCTGCGGGCGGCCTCAGCGGCCTGACCGGCCAGGGTGGACACGGCGATCCAGTCACCATCACGGATCTTCAGCTGGGCCTGAGAACCCTTTTCTTCGGCCTCTTGGAATTCATCGAGAGCGAAGAGCCTCGCCCCGGCCTCCGCTGCCTCTTGGAGAGCCTCGTTGGCGGTTTCAATTGATTTGTTGGCATTTTCGATCATTTCCGTCGGAATGATCAGTTCGAGGCCGGGTTTGATGTCGGCCGCCGAGTCCAGGCCGTTGGCCTTGAGAATCTCCGGCCAGAGGTCGGGGTTCTTCAAATGAATGGCAGCCAACTGGCGCAGGCTCTGGCCGGGCGCAACCGTCACCACCGTCGATGCCTCGGCCACGGGGGCCGAAATCCCGATGATAGTTACCATCAAAACCCAAAAAATGAGGTGATTCCGCATCGCCACAGCCGCCTATCTCTCGCTGATCACGACCGAGACCTCGTCGGTCGTAGTCCCACAGGCCAGTCCGGTGGGATCACTCACGCTCAGGCGGACAGTGAAGCGGCCCGGGCGGTCATATTGATGGTAGACGGTTGCCCCGCTTCCAGTTGTACCGTCACCGAAATCCCATACGAATGTCAGGGGGTCACCGTCAGCGTCACTCGAGGCCAGGGCGTCAAATCGAAGGGCATCATGAGCGCCACCGACAAAGCCCTGACGATCGGGGCCGGCCACCGCAACCGGCGGTGTATTGACCCGTGTTGTCGCAGTGTCACTATCGGAACTACACCCAAGACCGTGCTCATCCCCCACCTCAAGGACGATGTCAAAATCACCATGCGACTCGAAGACATGGCTGACCTGACGACCCTGGGCCTGAGCGCCATCTCCAAAAGACCAACGGAACTGGGCCAAAGACCCATCGGTATCCACCGAGGCTGAACCGTCGAATGAAACGTCGTCACCGAGGCAGACGATCCGATCCGGGCCGGCATCGGCCACAGGCTCTTTATTGACCGTCATCTCCAGGGATGATTCGGAACCGCTGTTGCCGACGCCCGATCCGTCGTCGACGGCGAGAGTCACCTGGTACAGACCCGGCCGGTCATAGGCGTGCGATATTTCTGCACCGACGGCCGATGTCCCATCCCCAAAGTCCCACCTGAAGTCAGAAATCCCCCCATCGACATCGAGGGAACCGGAGGCATCGAAGAGCACCGGCTGTTCGGCGCACACGACCGTCGCCGAGACCCGGATCAGCGGCTGCGGGGAGGCATTGACGGTGATCGTCAGCCCATCCACGACCGTGCTGTTTTCGAGTCTGACGTTGTCGACCACTTCGAGAGTGGCGGTGTAGCGGCCCGGCTCGTCGAAGGCGTGGCCGATCACCACGCCCTCACCGGTAGCGCCGTCGCCGAAAGACCAGAGAAAAGCGGT
>JBDLIO010000086.1:0-7553 GCA_039714865.1 Acidobacteriota bacterium
CAACAAAGGCCTTGTGCCAAGGTCCAGGCAGGGCCAGAAACAAGACGACCGGCACCCATGCCCAGCGCTTTGGTACCACCATCGCAGAAATCAAGAAAATCAGCGCGGCGGTTGCGGCCCTGATGACGACCCACACCGCTCGAACGACCTCGAGGTTGGGCTGACCATCCGGAAAGAGCAGGGCGAACCACCGGTACTGAGAGGAGTAGTGGCAGAACTTGGCAAAATCCATCCGGCCTTCCGCCTGGAGTTCTATCCCCTGAAGGAGTACACCTTCATCGAATACGGCAAGACCGTAATCGAAGAAGAAGCCGAAGAAGGCCAACGAAATACCGAAGACTCCCGCGGAAATCCACAGGGCATCAATGTGCACGCCGTGCGGGGTTTGACCCTCAGCTGATCCCATGGACCCGAGCGGACTTCTTCTCGGCCTCCTGGTGCACACGCTCCCGCTCGACGTTGGCGTCAGCGCCCGCTTCGTGCACACCGATGTCAGTCGCCACCTCACCCTTACCGCAGTTGGCCGAGATCTCGACGTCGTGAATCCAGGGGTCGCAGGCCGAGATGAAGCCGACCAGTATGATCCGCCGCTTGATCCTCGACAAATCGAAACCCAATGCCAAGAGGACGCTGAGCAGCACGCCGTCCGCGAGCAACGTCATCCCGCCCTTTCGGAGCACCGAGATGCCACAGTGGAACAACAGATACGGAACGCTCAAGAGGCGTGACCGGCCCCGCTTGACCAAACGACGAAACCGCTCGAGTCTCGGTTCCAAGTAGGCAAGATCCATCTGCTGTGAAATCGGCCGATACCCGTCTTTGGTTCGAATGACGATGTAGTGGTGGATATAGAAGCACTTTCGAACCCGCAAGGCCACCAACAACGCGAAGTACAATTTCTGGAAGATCCGGATGTCGTCCCGGGCAATTTTCCCGGCAGTCTCCCGCTCCAAATCGTCGATCAACTCATCCGGCGCAACGACCTGGTCGGCGAAATCCTCGGTCGCCCGGCCCAGCGCCCGGCAACCCAGATAGAAGACCTCCTTGACGAACGGATGCTCGGCCGCATAGGTCAGGACTTTTTCCATCTGGTTTTCGTTCAGGCCCCTCAGAATCGTCACTACCAGGTCCGTGGCAACGCCATGTTCTTCCAGGGCCGCCAGGATCTTCTCTCGTTCCTCCTGCATCGGTCGGCCCCGAAGCACCAGATTGTGCTCGTCTTCGAAACCGTCGAACTGAAGGTGGACTTCCCTCAGTCCGGCATCCACCAGTTCCCTCAATCGGTCAGGATCCGTAATCTGCAACCCGTTGGTATGGAGGGCGGTGATGTGGCCGCCCTGTTCCGCCATCCGGATGATCTCCGCAAGGTCATGCCTGACGGTCGGTTCCGCACCCATCAGATCCAGCTTCAGGCGACGTCCACGGCCCTTGAGGAACTCGGCCAACTGCGCCTTGGGGAGGTCCTCCTCGTCAAACTGATCGGAACTGGCCAGGCAGATCGGGCACTGCATGTTGCAGCGAGCGGTCAAGCGCAGAATGAAATCCCTTTGCGGCAGATCCTTCGGCATGATGTCGTGGTAGAAATCCAGCAACTCGGAAAAATAGGCGGGGCTCTCGGACAACAGGGCCCTGTTCTTCCCGTGGTCGGGACAGTTCTTTTCCAGGAGGACTTGACCGGAATCGACGATCAGCCGAGCGTCAACGACCTCCACACAGACGGGACAGGTTCCCCGGGTTGTGCGGAGTACAGTCATGGTAACGGCGGTGTCGGCGGCATCGGTCATCGGTTGCGTTTCCGGCATACAGGCTCACGCGCTCCTTTGATGGGTTCTTTTCAGGCGAGTGAGAATCTGATCACGGATCGGAAAAGCCGCCTCGATGCAATGGTCCATGTTGTTGTACCAGAACTTTCCGAGACGTCCGGCCATCTGCAAATTCTTGTACCCCCCGACCTGCTGTTCAAAGGCGCCCAGCTGCTCGCGGTAGTCCAAATCATAGATCGGGTAGGCCCAGGGCACGCGCTCGACTTGGACGCCGACCACCTCACCGGCAGTACTGAGAAGATTTTCCTTTTGCAGATCCTCGATGACCCGGTCGAGATGAGCCTCCGGCCGGTCATAGACGCCGTTCTGCACGCCACAGGTCACCTCGACGCAGAGGGACCGTTTGCCTTGCGGAGTATTCGAGGGATCAAAACTCGCCGGTACGCTGACTCTGGAAAACAAGGCCTCTGCGGCCCCGTGGTAGCACCACTGAAAATCGAATGGGCACCCGTCATCCAGCATGACGTTGTAGCAGAGCAATGCCAGGTAATCGAGGTCCGGCCGGTCCAACCCAAGCCGTTCGGAAAGGGACTGGATCGTTCCCGTCCACACTACTTCCGAAGGCTCGATCGTTCGGTTGCCGACGACCACTGTGTGCACCCGGTCTCCGATCACTTCGAGTTCATCGACCTCGCTCCCGCACAGCATCAGGCAACCCAATGATTCCAGCCGTTCTCGAAGGTTGAGTACGAACTGTTCGCATCCGCCTTGTGGATAGAGGAACTCCATCTCCGGCTTCCTCCACGTCGTCATGATTGTCCACGCCAACGCCCACAGACTCTCGATCTGCATTCGGGAGTCGATGATGGCCCGGTCGACTCCGGTCTTGGCCCAGTCGCGGTGCGTGGCCTCCGGCGGAATTCCGAGGAACTTGGTCGAATACCCCTCAAAGAAATGACGGTAGAGCGTCTCGCCGTACATATGGATGATCTGATCCCGGAAGCTCTCGGTCTCATGCCGCGGAAAACCGATCAGCATGTCCCGAACGGCCCCTAGAGCAACGCCGGGAGGAAAACGAAAGAGGGAACGGCTGGGGTGGAGGGGCCATGGATAGAATCGGCCCCTGAACTGCAGTTTGCTGCTTCGATTGATCTCGAGCGTGTGACTGTCGAGAATGTCCCGAATGAAGGTCTCGACTTCGGGTAAATAGGTATGGAACCGGTGCGGCCCGATGTCGAAGGTGAAATCGTCGTAGGTGAAGGACCTGGCCAGACCGCCCAGGCGTTCTTCTTTTTCGATAACAACCGTCTCGACACCGGCCTCGGCCAACAACCACGCAATCGAGAGACCGCTGATGCCGCCTCCGACGATGACGACCGGGCGTTCGGTTGCGGCGGTCATCGTCGCAATGCCTTCACCCAGTTCCAGCCGGTTTGCCAGTCCAGTCCGAGCATCAAGTTGTATTCGGTGAAACAGGTGGCCGAGCAGGCGCTGCAGCCGTTTCTGTTCAGGCCGTCGAAGGCCGAACCGAAGCCCTGACGACGAACGTTGGGCGCCTCACCCTCGTCGATGAACAAGGAACACGGGTAGAGGCTGCCGTCGACGTCGACGTTGCAGTAAAGATCTCCGGCCAGGCATGGCGGGGCCCCATCGAGCCGAGGCAAACGGTTCTGCGTGTAGTCGGGCCAGGACTGCAGGTGTTCGAGGAATTTCAGCGACGACCCGATCGGCGCCCCTTCCCTTTTTCGGGCGGCCAGCAAAGCCACCGTTTCCCTCAATTCGTCGTCATCCGGATAAAGACCCTCGTTGCAGCCCAGGGAATCGTTGTGGTGGAGAACCTGGAACGTCGTCAGAAAGTCCAACCGCCGGGCAAGGTCCAGGATCCACTCCACCTGATCGAGATTCTTCTTGGTCAAAACCGTGATCGTCCAGAACCGGTAACGCCCGACACTGTGCTCGATACCCCGCATGGTCCGGTCGAAACTGCCCGCCCCGCGGGTGGCGTCGTGCGCCTCCCGGTTTCCGTCCAGTGAGATATTGAGGTGGTCGACCGGTTCGAGGTCCCCATCGCGTTCCGGAATCAAATGGCCGTTGGTATCGACCGTGACGAAGAGACCCAGATCCTTGGCATGGTGGATGATTTCACCAAGGTCGGTCCGGCACAGCGGCTCGCCGCCCCAGAGCCCCAGTCGCCTGCAGCCGAGGTCAGCCGCTTCGACCAGGAGGTTCAGGATTTCCGGAAGCGACATCTCATCCGAACGCCTTTCGGGGATCGAACAGTAGGAACAACTGCCGGTACACCGATCCGTCAGGCCCAACATCAGGTTGAGCGGCCGACGCCTCCCAAAAAGCTTATGGGCCACCGAGGCGGAAGCGAAGCGGACGAGGTTTGCCGGGCGCACCTCGTTCTACTTCCCAGCCATGAGGCGAACACAGGAAACGAATAATGGATCCAAGACTCTCGAATGACTCCCGAGGTGAAGACTAGTAGGGCCCGGAACCAGAGTCAATCGAGCCCTTGTTTCAGGCCCCTGTGTTACGATCCGGCTGCGTATGCAACCATCGACCGATCCCTCTCTGAGTCCTTCCAAAACCGGGTCCTCACTGGACTCCGGCCGGCCCTCGGTCCTCCTGATCAACCCACCGATCACCCACGCACAACGAACCGGACCGCTGGGTCCGATCATCAAGAATCTGTACTTCAACTCACCGCCTCTCGGCATTGCCTACATCGCGGGCCTGCTCGAAGCCAAGGGCATGCGGGTCCGTCTGATGGATGCCGCCGTCGAGGGTTTCACTCCAGAAGAAACGCTTGAAAAAATCGTCTCCTGGCAGCCGGATATCCTCGGCCTGACCTCGACCTCCAATTTTTTCTGCAACGCAATTGAACTGGGCACTGCAGTCAAGAATGTCGCCCCGGATATCACGACGGTGCTCGGCGGACCGCACGTCTCGAGCCAGGTCGAGCAGGCGATGGCCCACACATGCTTCGATTTCGCCTGCATCGGGGAAGGTGAGTATACGACCCTGGACCTGGTCGAGACCCTGGCCGACCAGCGGGACCCGGCGTCGGTCGAGGGCATCGCTTTTCGCCGGAACGGGGAAATCCAACAGACTGCCCGACGGCCGTTGATCACTACCCTTGATGATCTGCCACCGCCCGCCCGGCACCTGCTCCCTCTCAAACGGTACGTCGCCCAGCCCAACGACGGCCCCTATCTGCCGAAGATGGCGATGATCAGCAGCAGGGGCTGCCCATTCAAGTGCATCTTCTGTGATCACGGCACCTACGGAAATACCTACCGCTCCTTTTCGGCACCGCGGATCGTCGACGAAATGGAGGAGTTGGTCACCCGCTACGGCGCGCGAGACATCGCCTTTGTCGATTCCCTCTTCATGATCAGCGACAAACGCGTTCGAGGCATCGTCGGCGAAATCCGAGATCGCGGCATCAAGGTCCACTGGACCTGCACCATCAGGGCCAACATCGCCACCCGGGAGTTGCTGGCCATGATGAAGGAGGCCGGCTGCTGGAGGGTTCGGATCGGCGTGGAGTCGGGCAATCAACAGGTCCTGGATTTCATCAAGAAAGAAGTGACGAAGGACGAGATTCACGAGGTTGCCGCCGCCGCCAGCGAACTCGGCCTGCATCCCAAGGCGTTCTTCATGGTCGGCCACCCGACCGAAACCGAAGCTACGATCCAGGATTCGATTGATTTCGCACGGTCTCTACCCCTGACCGACATCACCGTTCAGATCAATACGCCGCTGCCCGGCGCACCGCAGTTCGAGGTCTTCCGGAACTACGGCGAGAGCGTCAGCGACAACCTCGAGGATTACACCTTCTGGCAACCGGTGTTCATCCCGGAGGGCCTGTCGCGGGAAAAACTCGAGGCCTTGTTCCGCAAGTTCTACCTTTCTTTCTACCTGCGGCCGATCATCGTCTGGAGACACTTGAAGATGCTGCGTCGGCCGTCGGACGTGCCGCGATACGCACGGGCGTTGGCCCTGCTTTTTCAGCGATTCATCACAACCCGCGTCGACGCGGTCTTTCACACGTCAACACGGGCATCAACAGGAGAGTCGTCGGATGATGGACACTGACACCGTATCAGCCGGTGACACCTCGGCGCCCGAGACCGGAAAGCCTTTCGTTCTGCTTTTTTCCGGCGGGTTGGATTCGACCCTCGAGGTCGTCGAGCGCATGAAAACCCACCGCGAAGCCCATCTTCTGACCTTCAACAACGGTTACTGCATCAATACCCAGGGCAGCCTCAAAAGGGCTTCCGAGATGAAGGAGCGATTCGGCGCCGACCGGATCAAACAATCGTTGATCAACACCAAACCCCTGATGCAGACGATCCTGGAGGATTTCAAGGCTCTCTGGCGTGAGTACCGGAGCCCACTGATCGTCGATATGGGCTGCAAAATGGCTTCGGTGACCGAGTTGATCCTCTATGCGAAGAAAAACCGCATCGAAGAGATCAGCGACGGTGCTTCCGTCGATCAAACCCAGGTCTTCATCCAACACCCCGAGTTCTCCGCCCACATCAGGCCGCTGATGGAGGCCCACGGACTCAGATTCCTCCGGCCCGTGCTGTTCGACATCGGCCGCGAAGAGAAGATCGCGAAGCTCAAAAGCCTGGGCTTTGATCGCGGCAGCAAGACTCTGGAAAAACTGCACATCACCTCGCAACTCAAGCACCAGCCCTTCTGTCTGGTCGGCTTCAGCACCTTCTTCTTCACCTCGCCCCTGAGGAAGATTCCACTGGTCCAGCGGTACGATTTGCCAATGGACCAGGCCAAGAACCTCTGGGATGCACTCCTGCCTCGAGCCACCGCTTACCTCGAGGCCCGGCTCGCCGAGGCATGACCGATCACTGCCGCATACCGTCCAGAGGTCGAGACCTTCGGCCGGCGGTGTTGGCGACAGCCTTCGTGATCCTCGGTCTCACAGCCTGTAGCCCCGACGATCACGCCCCTGGTCAACCGATCGTCGCCACGGTGGGGTCGAGTTCCATTTCCAAAGAAAGCTTCGACCGCCTGCTCGACCTCAGCCGGCAGCCCCAACCCTTCGGCAACATGCCACCCGAAGCTCTGCCTTCTCCGAAAGACATCCTGGCGGAGTTGGTCAAAGAGGTCCTGCTGGGCCATGAGATCGAGGATCGTGGCCTGTCTGTCGCCTCCGAATCCTCCTTTCGAGACACCCTCGCCGAGGCCCTCACCCGGGAGTTCGACCCCACAACCGAAGAACTCGAGCAGTGGTTTGAAGCCAACAAGCACTCTTTCTCCCGCTCTGCCCAACTCCGATTTCTCAATGTGCCTGTTCCGAACGGTGCCGAAAACAGAACCGAGAAACTGACGAACCGGGAGTTCTTCGCACTGTGCGAAGCGGCCGATACCGACGCGGGGGGATTCCGGCGTTGGGGAGATATCGGGTGGCACCGAACGAGCCATGCCCTCTGGTGGCCGCGTCACCAGTGGGGCCCGGAAGTGGTCGGACAAGACCGTCGACAGCACTGGCCGGAGGGTCATTCAAGCCTCATACGAGCGATGCACTATCGGCCCCCAGCCCAATACGCCTTCAAACAGGTCATCGATTCCTGTCGCCTCCTGATGACTGAGGATTTCATCCAGTCCGAGATCAGGCGCATCCTGATGCGAAGAGCCCGAACAACAGCGATCGCCATCGTCGACGAGACCCTGGATTTCGACCTCGACCCGGCCTCGATAGCCCGCACCGAACCGGGACCGGCCCTCGAAACCCTGGACCCCTCGCTCGACGACACT
>JBDLIO010000087.1:0-7546 GCA_039714865.1 Acidobacteriota bacterium
GGTCATCGAAAGTCACCCCGGCGTTGGCCAGGGCGAAGAGCGGCAGGACCAGCCATACCTGAATCGGGTGCAGGGAGTGCTCCATGGCGAGACCTGAGGGCAGGGCCTTGCCGGCCATCGTATGCATGCATTCGACGGCGTCGAGTTGGTACTGGTCGTGCAGGATGCTGTCATCGGACAGTTCCATGCTCTCGATCAGATCCACCTGTTCGCGAGAGCGTTTGGCGAAATCCCCGAGTCCGACGCGGGGCCGCACCGGGATGACCATGGCCACCAGGATGCCGGCAACGGTCGCGTGCACCCCGGATGTGAAGACCGCAATCCAGATGGCGAAGACCAGCACCTGCAGGAAGGCCAGGCGCTTGAAGCCTGCGCGCACCAGGAGGAACAGAACCATGAGCAGGAGGCCCGCCACTCCGAGCGCACCGAAGCGGATCTTTTCGGTATAGAAAATTGCAATCACCATCACTGCGCCGAGGTCGTCGGCAATGGCCAGTGCCGTCAGGAAGACCTTGAGCCCAATGGGCGCACGAGTACCGAAGACGGCCAGTACTCCGAGGGCAAAGGCAATGTCGGTGGCCATCGGAACACCCCAGCCGGAGGCGCCTTCACCGCCGATGTTGAGCATTGCATACATGGCCGCCGGCACCACCATGCCACCGACCGCGGCTGCCACCGGCAAGACCGCCTTGTCGAAGGACGAGAGATGACCGACCACCAACTCCCGCTTGATCTCAAGGCCGACCACGAAGAAGAAGAGCACCATCAAACCGTCGTTGATCCAGTGATGCAGTGACAGCTTGAAGGCCTCGCCGCCCCACAGAAACCCGAACTTGATGTGCAGCAGGTGATCGTAAAAGCCCTGCCACGGCGAGTTCGCCCAGATCAGGGCAATGATGGTGCACGAAAGCAGCAGAATGCTGCCCGCCACCTGCGAGTGAACGAACCACTCGAAATAGCCGCGGAATCCATTCCGTTGGTCTTGGTTTGCCATTGTTGACCTCCTATGAGTCTCGACAAGGGATGTTACAGAATCCCCTTCAAAACGTGTAACCCGGTGAGATCACGGGGCACAGCTTCAAATGGAAGGTCCGCCTTGATTTAGATTCGCAGGAGGGTCGCGGCGCGACCCCTTGAGTTAGAATCTATTTTGAAGCACAAGGAGGCATGCAGCATGAAAAAGACAGTTTTGGCTTTGTTGGCGATCATTCTTGTGGCAGGCACCCCCTTTGCTCAGGAGGCGCCGCCCGTTACCGAGGTCACGGGCGAAGATGAACTGGTCAAGGAAAAGGGTCGGTACCAGGAGACCTGGGTGCGCCCCGATGCGGACATGAGCCGGTACAGCAGGCTCTATCTGTGGCATCCGGAGTTTGAGTTTCGCGAAGGAGGCGATACGACGACCGGGACGGAGATCTCGAGATCGCGTGGCGAACAGGGACCATTCGAAATCCGTAAAGAGAGCCGGGAGAAGTTCGAGCAGGTGGTCAGTGATGTTGTGGTCAAGGAATTGGCCCGCAGCAAGGTGTTCGAGGTGGTCAACGAGGTGGGTCCCGACACCCTCATCGTGCGCGCCTCCGTACTGGACATCATCTCCAACGTACCGCCGAACGTTGCCAGCACCAGGACCAGGGTCCACCTGGCATCAGTCGGGGAGGCGACGATCGTTTTCGAACTGATCGATGCCGAGACCGGAGTGATTCAGGCCCGCATCGCTGAGCGTCGCAGAATCCAACCACCGGGCCGAATGCATCAGGTCAGCGCAGTGCCGGCCAATTCGGTTACGGTGTGGAATGACATCACACTGTGGGCTTCCGGCGAAGCGCAGACCTTGCGCCGAGAGCTGGACAAGGTGAAGAAAAAATCGGAAAAATAGGCGGACAGTGCCCTCGGCATCCATGATAGCGTTGTTTGTCATGCGGGGTGTTCTTCTCTTTCTGACGGCGTTTGCCTGTGTGCTCCCGGTTTTCGGCGGGCAGCAGCCCTCCCTGGTGGTGGCGGTCGACTCCAGCCGTTCCTTGAGGGCGTCCGACATCACGGAGGTTCACGACGCTCTGCTCCTGGGTCTCGATGGGGTGTCGCCGGAGCTGGCCGTCGGTCTGGTGACCTTTGACGACACCGCCCGGTGGCTCGTCGAACCGACAACCGACCCCAATGGGGTGCTCGAGGCACTGAGGGTGGTCGAACCCAGCGGAACTACGACCGTCCTCTACGACGGGATTTTTCTGGCTGCCCAAGGCATGGAGGGCGGCGGCGCCCTGATGGTCGTCAGTGACGGCAAGGACGAGAATTCGGCGGTTACGGTCTCGGATATCGAAGGTCTGTGTTCCAGGCACGACGTTCGCCTTCTGACAGTCGGTGTTGGTCGCAACATCGATGACAAGGCCTTGAGGCGCTTGGCCCTGCTGACACGGGGTGTCTATCTTGGCGGCTCGGTTGAAAGTGTTCCCGCCGGTCTTCCCGGCGCCGTTGAAACGACGATGGCATCGTTGGAGACGGGCCCGAAGCCCACTGAAGTTCATGAAGAACAGCCTTCGGTGGCTCAACCGGCCCCGGCTGCCGAAAAACCGGTAGAGACGACGCGCAAAGGGTTAGGTAAGAGTATTTCGTGGTCGAAATTGATGTTGGTGGGTCTATTGGGTGTGTTCCTTTTGGTCGGGGCCGGCGTCGTGTGGTGGTTCCTCAACCGCCGGGGACCTGAGCAATGTGCGGTGTGCGGGGAGATGATGCCCGATGACGGCGGCGACTGTACGGCCTGTCAGATCGAGGCCATCCGCACCTCGGCGGAAAACCGGGAGGTGGCCGACGAAGAAGCCACCCGGGTGCCTGATCTGGGTGTCGGGGCCATGGCCTTCGAGACGCAACCGGGCCATGTTGACCGCACCGTGGCCCTGGGCGAGACCGCCGTCTTGACGGTCCACGAGGAGGGGCGGGAGGCCCGCGAATACACCTTGCCGCGGGACCGCATCTTTGCCGTCGGTCGAGCGCCGAGGGTCAACACTCTTCAGGTCAGGGATCAGACGGTCAGTGCCCAGCACTTCAAAGTCGTGTACAAGGATTCCCGCTACTACGTCGTCGATCTTTGGACGACCAACGGCACATCAGTCAATCACGAATGTGTTCGGGTCCATCCGCTGTCGACAGGCGATATCATCCGTGCCGGTTTGTCGGAGTTCGTTTTCTCCTCCCAGGGCGGTGTGCAGCAGAAAAGCGGCGCAGAGACAGCGCCTCCTCCGCTCTGAAAACAGTCCTCGCGGCAGCCGCAATACTGGATTTGTCGGTGACGCCGGCCGGCTGATCAGACTCTGATCGAGGCCAGGGTTTCGACAAGTCCGGCCGCCGCGGCCATGTCACCTGCCATGTAGCGATCGTTTCCAAGGTGGGGTACCTCCTCGCGCAGCTTCGAGATGGCGTACTCAAGGATCGCCGAGGACTTCAGGGGGCGCCGCAGTTCGATGCCCTGTGTTGCGGCCAGATACTCCATGCCCAGAACGTCCTGCAGAATCGTGGCGACAGTATCCATCTTGCGGGCGCCCCAGGTAGACATCGACACGTGGTCCTCCTGGGTGGCGGAGGTCGGGATCGAGTCAACCGAAGCAGGGTGGGCCAGGGTCTTGGCCTCACTGACCAGGGCGGCGGCGGAGACCTGAACCATCATGAATCCGGAGTGGAGCCCGGCGTTCTCGGTCAAGAACCCCGGCAGGCCGTAGGATAACGAGGCATCGACCAGCCGGGCCAGGCGCCGTTCGGAGATCGAGGCCAGGTCGGTCAGGGTGATCGCCAGGTAGTCGAAGACGGCGGCTATCGGTGCGCCATGGAAATTCCCGCCCGAGATCACCCGGCCGTCTGCGAAGACCATCGGGTTGTCGGTCGCCGAGTTCAGTTCGATTTCCAGGACCTTCCAGGCGTGCTCCAGGGCATCGCGAGCCGTGCCGTGAACCTGCGGAGAACATCTCAGGGAATAGGCGTCCTGGACCCGCCCGCAGTCCTGGTGAGATCCTCGTATTGCCGAGCCGGAGAGCAGTCGGGCCAGGCGCTCGGCGCTGCGACCTTGACCGGGGTGCGGACGAGCTCCGTGAACCGCCGGTTCGAAGGCGGCGTCGGTGGAGGCAAGGGCGTCCAGGGACAGAGCGCAGACAACGTCGGCCGCATCGATCAGTCGCCTGATGTGGGCGAAGGCCAGGGCGCCGACCGCTGCCGAAGCCTGGGTGCCGTTGATCAGGGCGAGGCCCTCCTTGGCTTCGAGAACCAGGGGCTCGAGACCGGCCTGTTCGAGGGCCGAGGCGGCGGGGACAATTTCTCCATTGACAACGGTGTCGCCCTCCCCGATCAGGACCAGGGCCAGGTGGGCCAGGGGCGCCAAATCGCCCGAGGCGCCGACCGAACCCTTGCTGGGGACAACGGGGTGAATGCGGTGATTCAAGAGATCCAGAATGCGCTCTGCGACGACCGGCCGGCAGCCGGCGTGACCGGTGGCCAGTACGTTGGCACGAAGCAGCAACATGGCGCGGACGACGGGTTCGGAGAAGGGCTCACCGATTCCGCAACAGTGGGAACGAACGAGATTGAGCTGCAGTTGGGCCAACTGGTCATCGGCGATGCGGACCTCGGCCAGCTTGCCGAAGCCGGTGTTGATGCCGTACATCACCTCACCCGAGGCCAGAATGTCTTCGACCACCTGCCGCGATGCCGCGATTCGTGCCTGGGCCTCGGATTCCAGGCGAACGGGGGCGCCATGAAGCGCCACGGCCTCGACATCCTCGATTTGCAATTTCCGTCCATCAACCAGAACCGTACCGTTTTCCTGCATCGTGTCCTCCCGACAGTGCAGTGTACTCCTGGGTTGGCTGAGTGGCCAGAAGTGGATTGTTTTCGGCCCGGGTGAGGTGGGTGGGGGAATGTTGTAAACTAGGTTATCAATATTGATTCGCACATGCTAAATGTGGTGCGGAGGGAGAAAATGATGAACCGGTCTGCTCTGATCATTGTTGCTGTTCTTGCGATCGCGATGCCCGTGATGGCTCAACATTCGGTGTGGATTCCGATTGTTGCCCACCTTCCCGGCGTGGGGGCGAGCCTCTGGAGAACGGATATTGGGATCTTGAACGAATGTGGGGAGCCGGTGACGGTCGAGTTGGTTCTGCACCGGGCCGGCGGGGAGATCAGCCGGAGTTTCACGGTTGATTCCCGTGAGCATCTGCAGTTGAGGGACGTCGTGGCTCAACTGGTGGCAGAGGATACGATCGGCAGTCTCGAGATCCGTTCTGACGGTCCGGTGTCGGTGACTTCGAAGACCTCCAACCATACACTGGATGGTATCTTCGGGCAGTCGCTGCCGTCGATCGAAGTGGGTGTTGGTGTGTTGGTTGAGGGAGAAGGTGCGTCGCTGCAACATCTCAGTGAAACCGCCGCGTACAGAACCAATCTTGGTGTTTTGAATGCGGGCTCGACCCCGGCGGTCATTTCAATCGCTCTTTTTGATTCTCAGGGTGAATTCCTGGGCAGTTTCAAGCGGACCGTGGGTGCACGTCGTGTCTTTCAAGATGTGGCGCCCTTCCGTGCCCGGTTTGCTCGCACCAACATCGACGGTGGTTGGGCCGAGATTTCGGTGATCTCGGGCAGTGGTGTGTGGGCCTTTGCTTCGGTGGTGAACAACGGGACCGGCGATCCGACGACGATCGAAATGAAGGAGCGCAATTGCTCCAGTGGGGAGTTCCCGGTCGCGGATTTCGCCTGGACCCAGGATGCTCCGGCTGCCGGGCAGGCTCTTCAGTTCAGTGATGCCTCGACGGAATTGCCGGTCGCATGGTTGTGGAATTTCGGTGACGGCTTCAGCTCACAGGGTCAACACCCGGTGCACACCTATGCTGCGGAGGGGAGTTATGAGGTTACTCTATCGGTGTACAACGGCGCCGGCAGCGACTCGACGACCCGGAGCCTGACCGTCACCGGAAGCGGTGGCGGGGGCTGCGATGCGCCCGAGGCGCCAACGATCTCGGCGCCCGGCGAAAGGTGCTCGGGACTTCCCTACGAGGTCAATTGGACAGCGACCAGTACCGATGACCTCTACCAACTCCAGGAGTCGAAGGATCAGTTATTTGTCTCGGGGGAGAGTTTTGACCTGACGGAGCCCCGGAAAGACTTCCGTCACACAGAGAGTGCGGAGACAGCCTATTACTACCGTGCACGTGCGGGTGCCCACTGTGGGGACGGAACGATGGCATGGTCTGCCTGGTCGGAAGTCGTCCAGACAACGGTGGCCTCTGAAGAGAACTGCACCGAAACGATCACCCTCCCCGGCGGTGTGACGATGGAGCTGATCCATGTGCCCGCCGGCGCCTTCATGATGGGAACAGCGACGGACGCACGAGGTCGGGAATTGGACGAGGACCTGCACGAAGTCACACTGACGCAAGGCTACTTCCTCAGCAAGTACGAGGTGACCCAGGCTCAATGGGAAGCGGTGATGGGTGAGAATCCGGCCGTGAATTGGGGTGTCGGTGACAACCATCCGGTCCATTCGGTTTCGTGGAATGACGTTTGCCGGTGGACCACGGAAGATGCCTGTGCCGCCGAGAGTTTTATCGGCAGGCTCAATGCCTACCTGGGTACGACGAAATTCCGTTTGCCGACTGAAGCGGAGTGGGAGTATGCGGCCCGGGCCGGGACCGAGACGGAGTTTTCGTTCGATGTCACTGCCAACCCTGAATGGGATGTGGCATGCGGGCCTTTCCCGGAGGCGGAGCCCTCCATGTGGTGGTGTGGCAACAGCGATGTGGAAGAGGTGAGGCCGGTCGGCTCGAAGCTGCCCAATCCGTGGGGCCTTTACGACATGCACGGCAGCCTGCAGGAGTGGGTGTTCGACTGGTACACCTCGGCGTATGGGAACGATCCGCTGACCGACCCGACGGGGCCGGAAACGGGAACACACCGTGTACTCCGTAGCGGCAGTTGGTTTGGTGAGGCTCGTTTCTGCCGCTCGGCGGACCGAGACGGTCTCCCGCAGCATCACAGTGCCGGTACGATCGGGTTCCGATTGGCCAAGTCGGAGTAGGCCGGGACATACCTGTCTACCTTAATCAGGTTGGCTGCATCGAGAGGCGATCTGGTACCGAAGGTCCGCGCGCTACGAAAACCGCTGAGAAGGGCGGGTTAGGGTTTGTAGGCGGGTCCTTCAGGGCCCGCAGCCAGTCGGGGTCTTCATGCTTCTTGCCGCCAACCTGAACGAATAGGATAGGTAAGGGCCGAAAAAAGGGGAGGCACGTCCCGTCGGGGATTTTCAACCCGAGGCTCCTGGGGGTTCAGTCTTCCAGCCTCCCAGCTTCTCTTGACCTCGATCAATGGTGTTTTTTCAAAAATCAGGCACACTCTCCGCGTGGAGGGCGTATGAAGCTCGCTCAGGTTCTGCCGGCACGACGATGGGTTCAGGGAGTGATGACCCTGGTCATCGTCGCCATCGGCATCCAATTCACTCTGTGGGTCACGGCCCATTTGAACGGGAAGATGCCTACGGTGTCCCGCCCCCCGGGCGCCGAAGGGTTCTTGCCCA
>JBDLIO010000088.1:0-7539 GCA_039714865.1 Acidobacteriota bacterium
GGTCGTCCGACGACCGCCAGGCTTGCCCTTGACGCCGCTTTTCTCCTCCGTTATCCCTGACACCAAATGAACAACAAGAAATGATCATGGCCGCTCAGTCAACGGGGTCAAGCCCTTTTCGCCCTCCAGGCGGTTGGAACGGTGGGGCGCAAAGAGACCTTGCGACCCTGTTCCGGACCCTGTCACTGAACCTGATCCTGGCCCTGAGCCTGCCCCTGTGCCTGTCCCTGTGCCCGCCCCGGCTCCTGTAACCCAACCCCGGCCTTCGGGTCCGCTTCGCGGCCCCGCTCGGCGCATCCCCCTCAAGGGCAGCAGTATTGGGAATGGGACGTCGTCGCCCTTGAGGGGAATGACCTCGGCGGCCTACACCGCCCGCCGAGACTCGATTGCTGACGACACCGCCGTGGGTGCCCGGTGTCGCCCTTCTTCGCATCAACGGTGTATGTGGGAGTTCTGCCCGGTGAAGAGAGGGCGCACCCGGCACGCCCGTTTGGGCATTTTGTTCGGCTCCGGGTTTAACGTCGGCGTTTGCTGTTTCGGACGCCGTCGCGGTTCCGGACGCGGATGACGGATCCGGCCCCTGCTGAATCGGCCCCTGTCTCTGAATCTGTCCCTGAACCTGTCCCAGGCCCCGCCCCAGCCCCTGAAAACCTCGACCGCGTCCTCATCCGCAAACCGCGTCGGGGGCCGCGACGGCAAACCGCGTCAGAGACCGGGACAGGGACCGGAATCAGCGTCGGGGGCGGGGGCAGCGTCCGTAAACCGCGCCGGCCCTCGGACGTGGCGCCTGACCCTGGACCTGATCCTGGCCCGGAGCCTGCCCCGGCCCCTGAGATCCGCGACCGCGACGGCGTCTGCAAACCGCAATCCGCGGCGGCGACCGCGTCCGTGATCCGTTGAGTGCGCCAAGGCCCCGACGCGGCCCCGGCCCCTGACCCTGATTTTGACCCTGAACCTGCCCCTGCCCCCGACCCTGTAAACCACCCCCGGCACACCCCGTCAATCTGATTCAGGCTCCGGGTTGGGGCGTCATGAAGTGAGGGGAAGGCCCGAAAGCACAGCCGTCAAGAGAGTTTCGAGTTCCTCCCCAGCGTCCGGGTAGAGGGCTGCCAGTGCCTCGTTGTTCATGGCGAGGAGGAGGCCGGACGGGGGGGTGATCAGCGATTCTACCGCGCCTGCGAGGAGGTATGCCCGGCGCAGGATCACAAAGCCGCCACCGGATCCCAGTGTTGGGCAGTGGGAGTCCATGAGGGCGCCGATCTCTTCGAATCTTTGAAGGCGCCATGTCTCGAGGGCCAAGACCTGACCCATTTCCGCGGTTCTGCGGTCGGCCATCACCGGCAGCATGGAGTGAAGACGGCAAAGGAGGGGGCGCTGCAGGAGTTCGGCGGCCAGGAGTTTGGCGAGGTCGGCCGGAGGGATGCTGTCTCGGCCTCCTTGAACCTGGGCTCCAAGGCCGTCGAGCCATGAGGTGATCTCCTCTCGAAGCAGATGGAAGGTGAGGCCCTCCAGGGAACCGAAGTGGATAGACGCCGTCCCCTGGCGGACCTTGGCCATGCGATCGATCGCCTCAGGGGTCAGTTCTCCCAGGGAGTGGGAGAGGAACGCCTTCCGTGCAGCCTCAAGGACCGCCGCTCGGTCAGAAGAGCGGTCCGTCTTGAGCTGCGCCAGGCGTTCACGGTTGATCAATTTCCCCATGGCGTCATCATACCGCGTTCGCGCAATGCGCTCCTAGGCATGTTGCTTGCAAGTAAGGGGACGAGGTGCCGGGTATTGACTCGAGACATGAATCGGCAATGGACGCAGAGACGGGTGGCGGGTTTTCGGCCCGGAAGAGTGGTTATGACCCTGTGCGGGAAAGAGGGGTTGGGATTTCCGCGAACTTCTATTCCGGGATCAGTTGGGGTCCCCGGTTGAATTGTCCATGCCTTGGCCCCGGTCGGGACGGTCGGCACCCCTTGGTGTTTCGTCATGGTACCTGAAAAGGTTACGAACTCGTAACTATCTTTCGGGTGAGCTTGGGAGGTTATCGATGGCGCAGCCAGCAGAACGGCGATGGGATCCGGAACCGGCGGAGGGTCCGCTCGATCAACCACGGTACGCGATCGCAGCCCGGAAGATCCTTGAAAGCTGTCGTGGGGAGGGGCCTGCAAATTGTGTGGCACGGTGCCCACTTCACGTGGATGGGCGGGCGTACGTTCAGCTGGCCAAGGAAGGCCGGTTTCGGGAGGCCCTCCAGAAGGTCCGGGAGGAACTCCCGTTCCCGGGCGTCCTGGGATACGTCTGTGACCATCCGTGCGAGCTTCATTGCAAGAAGGTGGATGAGGACGATCCGGTCCGGATTCGAGACATCAAGCGCTTCCTCGCGGAGTGGGAACCGGGTGAACCGGAGCACCTGCTTGACCCGGCGCCGGATCGGGGAAAGAGCGTAGCGGTTGTCGGTGCAGGACCGGGGGGACTGCTGGCCGCTCACGATCTGCGGCGGCAGGGTTACAGCGTCACCGTCTTCGAGCGTGAGGAACGGATTGGCGGCTGTTTGACGAATCGGATTCCTGAGTGGAGGCTTCCACAACGGGTGGTGGAGAGGGATCTCTCGGTGATCGAGGCTCTTGGCATCAAGGTCATGACTGGAGTGGAGGTCGGCCGAGACGTCACTATCGACGAACTGAGGGAAGACAACGATGCTGTACTGCTTCTTGTCGGGTACGCAGGGGCTCGCCGCCTGGCAGGAATGGGCGTGGATGTCGGACGGGGTGTATCGGGAACGCTGGTGGTGGATCCCGTGACCTGCGAGACAGGCATCGCCGGGGTGTTTGCCGGCGGGGACGCCGTCAGCGGACCGGCAACGGTGATCACAGCGCTCTCTCTCGGACGCCGTGCGGCGGAATCGGTTGATCGTTTCTTGACTGGGGAGGATCTCCGCTCGGGACGGGACGCGCCAATGCCGCAGAAGCTCCTGTGGGGGCTGGAGATTTCGGAAGAGGATCGCCGCCGCCGGACCCGGCAGCCGGTGATGTTGGAACCCGCCAACGAGCCGATGACGGAAGAAGAGGTTCTCGCGGAGGGCGAGCGGTGCCTGGATTGTGAGTGCGGGCTCTGTGTCGAGGACTGCGAGTTTTTGTCGGCTTCGTGCGATTCTCCGAAGGATCTGGCCCGAATGGTGCTGGACGACTTCGAGAGCCCCGAGACTCTCAAGATGCTGTACTCCTGCAATATCTGCGCTCTGTGCGATACGGTCTGCCCGGAGGATCTGGACACCGGAGCGATGCTGCTCGATGCGCGGCGGGAGGCGGTCGGGCGAGGTCTTGGGCCGTTACCGTGTCATAAACCTATTGTCAGCTATTTCAACGCGGGCGTCTCGAAGGCTTTCACGCTGATCAAAAGCGAGCCGGGCCGGCAACGCTCCAAACGGCTGTTTTTCACGGGGTGTGCCCTTCCTTGCGTGGCGCCGAAAAATACGCGGACCGTTTATGAAGAGCTCCGAAGACACTACCCGGGTACCGGCGTGATGATGTACTGCTGCGGCGCTCCCGTGGAACTCCTGGGGATGGACGAGGAGTTCGAGAAAGCGAGCGAGGATATTCTTCGCCAGGCCGAGGCGGTCGGTGCGGAGGAACTGATCACGGCGTGCCCCGACTGCACCCATACACTCACAGACAGCGTACCGGAATTGAAAGTCCGGACTGCGTGGGAGTTGCTCGCGGGCGTCTGGCAACCTCCGAGGCTCCGAGAGGGTGCTGAGGTCGCGGTTCACGACTCGTGCAAGGCCCGGGGGCAGCTCGATGTGTGGTCGTCGGTTCGAACCCTTCTCGAGGATGGAGGCGCGACGGTGGCGGAGATTGAGTACAACGGTGAGAAGGCCCGGTGCTGCGGCTTCGGCGGGATGATCTACCCGGTCGATCCCGAACTCTCCAAGCGGGTGACGCGCCGCCGGGGGGAGGAGAGCGAGTTGCCGATGGTCACCTATTGCGCGGGCTGTCGGATGGCCCTTGCCGGGTCCGGGAAAGAGGCGATCCACATTCTCGACATGCTGCTCGATCTGGACTGGGAATCCAAGTCGCGGGAGAAGGCCCCCGGAGGTCTCCCCCGGTACCTGAACCGGCTCCGAACAAAATGGGCCTTCAAGCGGATGAAACCGCTCGAGAAACGGTGAGGGAGGAGCCATGGACGAACGAATGGTGACCATTACCGTCAACGGACAGGAAGTGGAGGCGGAAACCGGGACTGGCCTGCTCGATGTGCTTCGAAGGCTGGACTTGGACATCCCGACCTTGTGCCACGATGACCGGCTGACGCCGTTTGGCGGCTGCCGGCTGTGTGTCGTGGAGCGGAAGGATGGACGCGGGGGGATGATACCTGCCTGTTCCACCCCCGTGCAGCGCGGGATGGCGATCGAGACCGAAACCGAAGCGGTCATCGAATCACGCCGCCGGAATCTTCAGCTGCTCGTACTGAATCACCGGATGGAGTGCCCCGTTTGCGAACGTAGTGGGGATTGCCGTTTTCAGGATCTGATCTACCTCTACGGCGTTCCGGAGGAACAGCTGCTTTTCGAGCGGATCCGGTGTCCCCGGGATGAGGATTCTCCAGTGATCGTGCGGGATCCCGAGAAGTGTATCTTGTGCGGCAAGTGCGTACGCCTTTGTGATGAGGTTCAGGGCGTGGCCGAGATAGGTTTGATCAGCCGGGGGCTGGATGCCGTCGTGACCACCATGCTCGATCGTCCACTGAACTGCGAGTTCTGCGGACAGTGCGTCAACGCCTGCCCGGTCGGCGCCCTGATCGCCAAGCCGTACGTCAACGAGATTCCCGCGTGGCTTCGGGAGCACCGGACGACCGTCTGCTCATGTTGCTCCTGCGGATGCGAACTCGACGCGGAGCTGTACGAGGGTCGGATCGTTCGGGTGACGTCCAGCCCCGGTGGTGGGCCGAACGACGGGACCCTCTGTGCCAAGGGGTGGCTGGGCTGGGATATTCTGTCGAACCCGGAGCGATTGACGCGCCCCCTGGTCCGGAGAAACGGACGCCTCGAGGAGGCATCGTGGGATGAGGCGCTCGGAGTCGTTGCGGATGCGGCCTCGAAAGCCCGGGGCGAAGGACGCCGGATCGCGGCTATCGCCACACCCCGGTTGACCAACGAGGACGCTTTGCTGCTCCGGCATCTGGTGGAGGACGGCCTGGGGAGCGACTGGGTCGGCCTCGGTCCGGAGGCCGGTGTCCGGGCCCTGCAGGAGGGGGCAGGGCCGGTACTGGGCGGCGCCTTCTCCACGGCGTCGTTGCAGGACGTCAAAGAGGCCGACCTGGTACTGGTGCTGCGTGGAGATCCGGGACGGACCCACCCGTTGTTGAAGAACGTTCTGATCCGGCGCCACCGGCAACGGGAGTTGCCCTTCGCTCTCGCCGCGACCTTCACGGGAGGACTCGAGCGCCATGCCCGTCCCTTCCTCCGGCTGGCGCCCGGGAGCGAACCGGCCGTCGTCCGGTTCCTTGCGCGGGAGCTGGCCGGACAAGGCTTGCTGGATGACACGGTGCAGGGATACCGGGAATGGGAGGCGTCGCTGGAGTCGTGCACGGGCAGCTGGGCGGCCGGTGTGACCGGCGTGCCGGAGGAGGTTCTGGGGCAGCTGGCCCGGGAGATCGGCGTCGCTCGAAAAGTAGTAGTCGTCGTGGTGACCGGCCGTGGTCTTCCCGGCGACGAGGCCGAGGCCGCGCGGGAGGCCGCCTCGCTCGTGGCGGCCCTGGGAGGCAAGGCGGGCTTGCTCGTGCTGGGAGAGAAGGCAAACCTCCAGGGATGCCTTCATGCCGGACTCGCCCGCAAGTCTCCACGGGAGCTGCTGGAAGCGGCGGGAACCGGCGAGTTGGGCTGGCTTTACCTCGTCGGTCAGGATCCTGTGGGCGCCTGGCCTCGATACCTTGCCGCACGGGATGCTCTCAAGGGTTCAGCATTCGTCGTGGTCCAGGATGCGTTCCTGACGGATAGCGCACGCGCGGCCGATGTTGTGTTGCCGGCGGCAATCCTGATCGAACGCGATGGAACGGGGATCGGCACCGACGGTGGCGTCCGCCTGTATACGCGTATCGTCGATCCGCCGGACGGAGTGCTTCAGGACGGTGTGATCGTCCGCCGGCTGGCACAACGGATGGGGGTCGGACTTCCTTCCGAGGCAGACATCGGGGCGGCAGCGACAGGCCTCGTGGTGCGCGAACAGCTCAGGTCACGGCTCGCTCCTGTCGGCCGGATGGGCGCCGCACCCAAAGCCGAGGCATTCCTGCTTGACGCGTCGCCCCAGCTCTTTCACTCGGGATCGACAACGGCCCGCAGTTCTCGTCTCCGGGAACTTGCCCCGGGCATCACCGTCCGGATTTCGCCTGCGGACGCTCAAGCCGCCGGCCTGAGCAATGGCGACGCCGTCCGGATGGTCGCGGACGGCCGCGAGGTGCTGCTCAAGGCCGGCATCGACCACCGCGTAGCGCCGGGAACGGTTGTCGCGCCCTGGCAATGCCGGAGGGATGGCGCCTCTCGACTGGTTGGTGAGGGAGGCAAGGTCGTGACGGTTCAATTGAGGAGGTCGTAATGGCTGAGATGCAAAACGACATCACCAACGTGCCTGCGGACTCTGGGGCTTTTGGCGCCCGGGCACCGGTGGAGGAGGAAGTGATCGATCCGGAAGCGTACCGCATCATCGATCGGTACGTCTCGGAACATCCTGGCGGGCAGGAGCAACTGATTCCACTGCTGCATCGCGTGCAGGAGCACCTGGGATACCTCCCCTTTCCGGTCCAGGAGTACGTAGCCGGGAAGCTTGGGCTCTCCCCGGTGGAGGTGTACGCTGTTGTCAGCTTCTACCACTTCTTTACGACAACGCCGCGGGGCCGGTACCAGTTGAAAGTGTGCATGGGCACGGCGTGCTTCGTCAACAACGCCCAGACCATCTGCGATGTCCTGGGCGACCTCAGCGGCTTAGAACTTGGCGGTGTCACTGAGGATCGCCTGTTCAGCCTTGAGCAGGTCCGTTGCATCGGTGCTTGTGGACTCGCCCCGGCGTTGATGGTCAACGACGAGGCTCATGGCCATTTGACTCCCGTTACCGTTCGCAAGCTCTTCCGGAAGCTCAAATCGGCGGCCCGAAAAGAAAAGGACCCTGCAGGAGGGGAGGCAGACAGTGAAAACGAACACTGAGTCTTCGCACGCGGCTGTTCGTTCGCTGGACCGGGAGGTCATGGCGGCTATTCGAGAGCGCGTTCGGCCCGGGATCGAGGAGCGTCTGGTCACCCGGAAGGGGCCGGATCCACTTCTGCGTGAAGTGCTGGTCTGCCACGGCGGAGCGTGTATCTCCTGTCACGCCGTGCCGGTCGCCGACCTCATGGAGGCCGCCATCGAGGAGGCCGGTCTGGCCGGCCGGGCACGGGTGGTCCGGGTGGGCTGCATGGGACTCTGCGACGCTGGACCGCTGGTTCTGGTAACGCCGGACGGGGTTTACTACCCCCGCGTGACCGAGGAACTGGCCGGCCGGATAGTCAAGGAGCATCTGTCATCAG
>JBDLIO010000089.1:0-7514 GCA_039714865.1 Acidobacteriota bacterium
TCGGGGTGGTTGAGCGCGATCTCCCCCGCCATCCTGAGACGATCCGAAGCCGTGAGGATTCGATAGCCGTAGACCGGATGCCTTTTCATCTCGTCCCGCTCTTCGTCGGTCAGTGGCCCCTTTTTGCGCAGAACCGCCATGTCGATGCTCATCTTGCCGACGTCATGCAACTGGGCAGAGTACCGAATTTCGTCGCAAAAGGCCTTTGAAACACCGAGAATCTCTGCGAGGAAGTACGCGTACTCGTTGACCCTCTCGACATGGCGGGCGGTGGTCTCATCGTGAACCTCCGCGGCCCGGGCGAGCAGTCTGATCGACAGTTGGAAGGCCTCCTCGGTCTCGTCCTTGAGCGCGGCTATCTTCTCCCGTTGGATCTTGAGCTGTGCGTTGTGCCTCTTCAACCTGAGGTTCTGAGCCTCGATCCTCTGGGTCATGTCCGCTCTCTCGATCGCAGACCCGACGATGTGATTGAAAGGTACGATCAGATCAGCCTGTTCCGCCTCAAAGGACAACGGCCCCTCGCCGTCCCGGCCCCTTCGGTTGATCAACTGCACGACCCCGATGACCCGTCGCTCGTGGTTGAGCAAGGGAAACGAGAGCATCGATCGACTGCAGTAGCCCGAATTGAGGTCGAAGCTGGGATCGAATGTGAAGGGCAGGTCGCCCGCGATGTCGTAGAGATCATCGACGAAGACCGTCTCTCCGGTGATCGCCGTATAACCCGCAATCGATGACTGGCTGACCGGCACGACGAACTGGGCCGGTTCCATCGGCACGACGTCGTTCTGGGCGTTCGATGCCTCGAGACGACGTGTGCCGCCGCTTCCGCGAACCAGGAAGATCGTGCCGGCTTCCGCTCCGGTCAGCTGGCGGCTCTTCAGCAATACCCGGCGAAGGAGTTCCTCGATCGGTTGTGGCCTGGAGACCTCGATGAATTCCAGAAATTCGTGAAGGACGTTCAACCGGGGCCTCCCAGCTCTGGCTTAATCGTCAACCCGGGTCCATTCGGTCGAACGGCCGAAAAGGGACACACCGATGTATCCCCGCACCTTGAGTCGCTCACCTTTGAGCTGCATCTTGCAGCGGTAGGTCTTGCCGTTGTTGGGGTCATAGATCGTGCCGTCGGTCCACTTGTTTCCCGACCGGACGAAGCCCTCGAGGATTACCAGCCCCTGAGTCGGCCGTGACCTCAGAGCCGGATCGGGGTTTTCCCGATCAACCTTGGCCATCCCCCCCATGCCCTGCTCGTCATCGGAGTCATAGACCGGTTCCGCCAACCACACCAGTCGTCCGCTGTAGCCGTCGCCCTTGCCAGTGATCTCGACGTGGGCCTGACCGCCCTCATCCTCCGGGGGGGTCGCCCACAGACCGAGAAGGGGATCGGCATCACCGGCAGACAGAGGCATGACAAAACACAAGGACACCATCATCAAAATCACAATGCGCATTTGTTTCTCCCATGAAAGCACCAGACCATTATACGGACTTCGAACTTCACACTTCAAACTTCCCTCCTCCTCCTTCCTCCGCTATCCTGCATGGCCATGATTACGCTGACCGATATTTCCAAGCAATTCGGCGCCCAGAACTTGTTCGAGGACGTCAACCTCCAGCTCGATCCCGGCAACCGTTATGGCCTGGTAGGGGCCAATGGTTCCGGCAAGTCGACGCTGCTCCGCATCATCACCGGCGATGAGGAAGCCAGTTCCGGCAAAGTGGCCATGCCCCGCAACCTGACTCTGGGCGTGCTCAAACAGGATCACTTCGAGTACGAAAACACACCAATTCTCGAAGTCGCGATGATGGGCCACCAGGGCCTGTGGCAGGCGATGGAGGAAAAGGAGGCCGTCCTCGCAGCCGAGCCCTTCGATGCCGACCGCTACGGCGATCTGGAGGACTTGATCCTCTCACACGACGGCTACGCATTCGAAGCGCGCTGTGCAGAGATTCTCGAAGGCCTCGGTATCCCGACCTCTCAGCACCGGCTGCCGCTGTCGACCCTTTCCGGCGGATTCAAGTTCCGGGTACTTCTGGCCCAGACCCTGGCTTCCAACCCCGGCTGCCTGCTGCTCGACGAACCAACCAACCACCTCGACATCCTCTCCATTCGATGGCTCGAGACATTCCTGGTGGATTATCCAGGCTGCGCATTGGTGATCTCCCACGACCACCGGTTCCTCAACACTGTCTGCACCCACATCCTCGACGTCGACTACCGAACCATCACCCCCTACACCGGCAACTACCGGCGCTTCGAGGCGGCCAAGGTCGAAAATCGCAATCGCAAAGAATCGGAGATCTTCAAAAGGGAGAAACAAATCGCCCAACACAAGGCGTTCGCCGATCGCTTTCGTGCCAAGGCCACGAAGGCCCGCCAGGCCCAGAGCAAGCTCAAGGCGATAGAGCGCATCGATCTCGAGGAGTTGCCCCCCTCGTCCAGACGTCACCCGAAATTCGGTTTCGCCCAACGCCGTCCCAGCGGCAAGACCGTGCTCGAGATTTCCGGCCTGGACAAGGCCTACGGTGACAATCAGGTTCTCAAGGGGGTCGATCTGACGATCCGCCGTGGCGACCGTTTGGCCATCATCGGTCCCAACGGCATCGGCAAGTCGACCCTGCTCAAGATCCTGATGAAGGTCATTCCGGCCGACTCCGGAGAGGTTGTCTGGGGCCACGAGACTTATCCCGGCTATTTTGCCCAGGACCACAAGGACATCTTCGGAGACCGCCAGGGCACGGTCGAGGGTTTCCTCGGTGAGGCGGCGGCGGGGCGCGATACCGGTTGGGTCCGGGGCCGCCTGGGTCGTGTGCTTTTCTCGCGCGACGAAGTCGAGAAGAAACTCGGCGCCATCTCCGGCGGTGAAGCGACCCGCCTGATCTTCGCCCGCCTTTCGGTCGATGAACCCAATGTTCTGGTGCTCGACGAGCCGACCAACCACCTCGATCTCGAGGCGATCGAGGCCCTGGTCGAAGCCCTCGAGGCCTACGACGGCACAATCATCCTGGTCTCGCACGACCGCTGGTTCGTTTCACGCCTCGCCAACCGCATTCTCGAGATCACCCCTGACGGCATGAACGACTTCAGGGGCTCCTACGAGGAGTACCTGGAACGCTGCGGCGACGACCACCTTGACTCCCGTGCCGTACTGAAGAGGGCCCGCGAAGAAAAGAGACAGAAGAAAAACCGGAAGAACGGGGACCAGGGACAACCGGCCGACGACGAAAAACAGCGACTCAAACGTCAGAAAAACCTCAAACTCAGGCTCGGTGTCGTCGAGACTGCGATCGAAGAAGCCGAGAAAAAGATCGAGAACCTCGACACCCTCTTCTGTCAGGCCGATTTCTACGACACCCGGAACGAAGCCGAGATCCGAAGCCTGACCTCAGATCGAGACAGCCTCAAATCAGACGTCGAACGCCTGACCGCAGAATGGGAAACACTCGGTGCTGAGGTGGAATCACTGGAATAATCGGCTTACAGGTTGCAACAGAAAATTCAATTGCAGGGGCACGGCGCGCCGTGCCCCTGCAATCCGTCACGACCCGCGAACAGCTCCCAAATAAATGTTTTTGATAATGAAACCGAAACTCATGATAGACTTACTCAGAACCTTCGGAGGAAAAATAATGAGCGATCTCAGGCCCGTTTCGATCCTTCTGTCTTTGACGACTGTCCTACTCCTCGCATCGACATATGCCGGTGCTCAGCACGACTGCGTTCCCTACGAGCCCTCTACGGCCCAGGGATCATTCGATAACACGTGGAGCGTACCCAACGAGCAGGATATTTATCAGTTCACCGTGCCATCTGATCCCGGCGGCGGATACGTGACCGTCACCTTCAGCACCATCGCACCAGCCAGCCCGTGGCTGACCCTCCTGGTTTCGGGACCGCCCGGATCGATCTCGTCCGGCGGCACGAACCCGGCCGGAGAGCAAGACATCACGGTTGTGTTCGAAGTCGCACCCAGCCAAACCTATCAGGTCGAGGTCACCGAATTCTTGAACGCTCCGGTCGACGACCATCCGGTTCCCTACCAGCTGAGTTGGTCGTATACCGGCCGAGCCGACTGCTACGAACCCAACGACGGGAGGGACATCTGGCCGGATCCGCAGTCAAGCGCCAAGGAGATTCCCCTCGAGACAGTGATCGAGGCCTACGCCCTCGCCGGTCACATCGACAATTACGTCATCGTCACCGACGACAACAACTATGACTGGTATGACTTCACGCTCAACGCTCCTACTGAGATTTCGGTCGGAACACTCCAGGTTCCCTCCGACCAGAAGATGAGATTGCGGGTCTTCAACGAGGCCGGAAGCATGGTAATGGCAACCGACAACCCCGATCTCGGCGGCACCGTTCAGGCAGGCCCGACACTGCTGGCAGAGGGAACCTATTACCTCGAAGCCGCCCCGTTCGACAGAGGCTCATCAGCGGTCAGGCCGACCGCAGGCCAAGCCATCCCCGACCACTTCAACACACCGTATCAACTGGTGGTCACCGCCGAGCCGCTCGACCCGTGCGGTTTTCAGGTGGTTTTCTGCGACGATTTCGAGACCGGGAATACCGACTTTTGGGATTTGATCAGTCCGTAACCCGACCTTCTCGACAGCGACCTACACCGAGCGGGGGCGCGAAGCGGCCCCGAATGCCGGGGTAGGAGACCAGGGGGCGGGGGGCGGTTGGCAGCGACCGCAAACAGGAACAGCGACAGTCACCAGCGTCGGTTGGCAGCGGCCACGACAGCCTCAGCGCCCGGAATCCTCCGGGCCATCCCGGCGGCAAGGGATTTTGGTCACTCCGCTTGGCCATTGCCTCCATTTGGCCCTATTTCCCACTTTGACTATTTCCCACCTCTGAAATATCATGAATGAGCGGAGGTGCCGATGTATACAGAAAAGATCTTGCGTCCGGATTCCAAAGGACGGATTTGCCTTGGTCGGCTTGCAGAGGGTGTGAGCAGCTTTCATCTGACGGTTGATGAAGAGCACCGAATTATGCTTGTGCCCTACTCGGAGATCCCATCACGAGAAAAGTGGCTTTTCGAGAGCCCAGAAGCCTTGGCGTCAGTGAAACGGGGGTTGCAGGATTCTGAAGCCGATCAGCTGAGGTCTCGAGGCAGTTTTTCTGATTTCTCCGACGAGGGCGATGATTGATGCGTTTCAGGCTCCTGTTCACCAAAGAGGCCAACGAGAACATGACAACATTGGAGGAGGATGCGGGACTCAAGAAACGTCTCAAAGCAGTCCGCAAGGCACTCGCCTTTCTCGAATCGGATCCGAGACATCCCAGCCTCAACACGCATAAGTTTTCCTCACTGACTGGTCCCAACGGCCAGGATGTTTTTGAAGCCTACGCCGAAAGTAAAACAGCCGCCGCGTATAGGATTTTCTGGCTCTACGGACCGGAAAAACGCGAGATCACGATCATCGCCATCACGCCTCATCCGTGACAGGGACAGGATCATCCATGCCGGTGACGGTAACGACAGCCTCAGATATCGCGAGCGCCCCTCTCGAATCGGCGCGTGCCGTACACGGCTTCTCCCCCCGGCAGACCTCCCGTCAGAGTCGTTGTTGCGGGGAAAACCGTGTGGGGCAACGCTCGGCGAGCGCGCCGGCAATCGAGTCTCGGTCAACGCCGTAGGCCGCCGAGGTCATTTCCCTCAAGGGCAATACTCTCCCGATTCCGACCTTGTCGCCCTTGAGGGAAATGCGCCGAGCGGGGGCGATCGACAGCGGTTGAGCTTACGGCAACCTTGATGCGCCCCCGAAGGCCGGGGTTGGGGAGCACGGGCCGGACCAGCGAGCAGCGACCGCAATCAGGACCAGCGTCGGGTTCGGATGACAGCGTCAGATTCAGATGACAGGGACAGCGATCGAGCGGGCGTACCAGAGCCAATTCAACCTCGAAAAAGCCCGCACCCTGCAGGCACTCTCACCGAGCTCAACCGGCTCGGCTGCAGTCGGCTCTTTGTTGGGCGAAGTAGGCGCGGTCACGGTCGCAATGACACTTCTTGTACTTCTCGCCGCTGCCGCACCAGCAGTTCTCGTTGCGGCCCATGGAGCGTGCGCTCTCCGGGGGTGTCTGTTTCTTGAAGAATTTCTTGAGTGCGTTCATCGTATCCTCTTTTCATTCAGTCCCACCCTGAATCAGGGGCGGTTTCTCGATCAATTTTCGTTTTCTATTCGGGCATGGTCTCCGCAAGGTCAACCGTGACGGCAAAACGGGTACCCTCGGGCGACGGACCATCACTGATGCTGACTGCCTCCGGATCGACATGCCCCGCGCGGAGCACATCCTCCAGGGCCACCTGCAAGGCGTTGCGGTCAGCCTCCGGTCCTGTGATCTCGAGACGCGCGACCGGCCAACGCAGGCTTTTCTGCGCCTTGGTCTTGGTGCCTCGAATGGTAGCCAGCATTTCGACGGCCGCCTCGAAGACGCCGTCGTACTCGGGGCGGTCAACAGCAGCAACCTCCTCCACCGTCGGCCAGGCCGAGGTGTGGACCGATCGGTCGCGACCTTCTTTTGAGGCGAAGGCCCAGGACCAGACCTCCTCGGTGACGTAGGGCAAAAAGGGCGCCAGGAGCTTGAGGAAGGTCCTCAGGCCCCAGGTCAGGGCCGCCATCGCCGAGCGGCGCTCGGCCGTATCCTCTTCGGAGTAGGAGCGAAGCTTGACCAGTTCGAGATAGTGGTCACAGAATTTCCAGAAATCATCTTCCGCCGCCTGGAGGGCGGTCGCGTAGTCAAAAGCCTCGAAGGCTGTGGTCGCCTGGGTGACGGTCGTGCGCAGTCGGTCGACCAGGGCCAGGTCCAGGGGTTCGGTGATGTGTTCGATGCCGGGAAGCTCACCACCGCCACTCTCCAACTGCATCAAGACGAAGCGGCTGGCGTTGAAGACCTTGTTGACCAGCCGTTTGCCAACCTTGAATACGCTGGGATCGTAGGCGGTATCGGTGCCCAGGCGCGACCGGGCAGCCCAGTAGCGCACGCCGTCGGAGGTCCATTCGTCGAGCAAATTCTCCGGCGTGACGACGTTGCCCTTGGACTTGGACATCTTCTTGCGGTCGGGATCGAGGATCCACCCGGAGATGACGACGTGGTGCCAGGGCACCTCGTCGGAGTGCATCCACGCCTTGACGATCGTATAAAAAGCCCAGGTACGGATGATCTCGTGCGACTGCGGCCGCACGTCCATCGGGAAGAGTTTCTCGTGCCGTGCGTCATCGACACCCCAGTGGCTCTGGATCTGCGGCGTCAGGGACGAGGTCGCCCAGGTGTCCATGACGTCGGGGTCGCCGGTGAATCCGCCGGGTTGGTCCCTCGAACCTTCGTCGAAGCCAGGGGGACAGTCGTATTGGGGATCGATCGGCAGAGTGTCCGCCGCTGCGAAGATCGGCTGATCGAAGACCGGTTCGCCATCGGCATCGACGGGATACCACACCGGGAAAGGCACGCCGAAATAGCGTTGGCGCGAACTGCACCAGTCCTGGTTGAGGCCCTCGACCCA
>JBDLIO010000090.1:0-7493 GCA_039714865.1 Acidobacteriota bacterium
CACCCCAACGGCACGAGCAGCGCTCGACAGCTCGTTGATGCTCATCTCTTTGAGCTGTTTCAGGTCGACTCGGCCCTCTTGGGCTGCTTCCGCCGCCTGCTGCTCGTATTTCTCGATCTCGTCGTCGAGATCGAGGGGGATCACGAGGGTCTCATCCTGTGCGTTCTTCTTCTTCCGTGCCATGTACTGTCTCCTGTTGCTGGTCTTTCCACAGACCAGCCATTACTGAAATTGCATCGAGGAGTTCCCTTCGGCCTTCGCCAGAGGTGACACTGGTCACCAGCGGCCGCGCGGGAAGTCCAAGTTGTTTCTGAATTGAGTCCTGCATCTGTCGTCGTTTGCTGCGCCCGACCTTGTCGCCCTTGGTCAGGACCACCAGGCGCTCGAGCCCTGACTCTGTCAAGAACGACTGAAGTTCCAGGTCCAACACGCTGGGACCGTGGCGGACGTCGATCAAGGCGACAACACCCGCCAGGCGCTCCTCTCGGTTGAGGTAGGCGCCCAGTTCCCGCCCCCACTGATCCCTCAGGTGCCGAGCCACCTTGGCGTAACCGTAACCCGGAAGATCGACCATGTAGAAGTTTCGGTTGACCAGAAAGAAGTTCAGTGTCCGGGTCTTGCCCGGCGCCTTGGCCACTTTGGCCATATTCTGCTTGAACAGCCAGTTCAACAGGCTGGATTTCCCCACATTGGAGCGCCCGGCCACCGCGATATGCGGAAACCATTCCTTCGGGCGGGTCGACGCCTTGAGGAACGAGCCCTTGAAGGTGACCGAACGAATTTCCATTCAGTGAGCCACCGTCGAAGATCCCAGGCTGGAGTCATTGGTCCCGGCAGCGGGAACGCCGTGTTCCTCATTCCGACCGACCATTACTCGATTCAACACCTGATCCATATGGCTGGCCAGGTGGAAGGTCATTTTCTCTTGCACATCATCCGGAATCTCTTCCAGGTCCTTTTCATTCTCTTCAGGTATGACAACTTCAAAAATGCCGGCCCTGAAGGCCGCCAGGATTTTCTCCTTGAGCCCTCCAACCGGCAATACCTGACCCCGGAGGGTGATTTCGCCGGACATGGCGATGTCGGCCCGTACCGGCGTGCGGGTCAGGGCCGAAACCAGCGCGGAACACAGGGTAATACCCGCAGAGGGTCCGTCTTTTGGAATCGCTCCCTCGGGAACGTGAATGTGGATATCACTTTTCTCGAACACTTCGGGATCGATCTGAAGCTCCTCTGCCCGTGACCGAACGAAGGACAGTGCGGCACGGGCGCTTTCCTGCATGACATCACCAAGTTGGCCCGTCAGCGTCAACTGTCCCTTGCCCCGCATCAGGAGAACTTCGGTCATCAGCAACTCACCGCCGACCTGGGTCCAGGCCAGACCGGACGCCGCACCGATTTCAGGCTTTTCTTCTCGTTTGAGGGCACGAAACCGGGGCTTGCCCAACAGCTCCCTTACAAGGTCCGCATCGACGGTCACACCGTTCGACTTCGACCGCTTTTCACGGAGAATTCGACGGGCCAACTTGCGGCACACCGAGGCGACCTCTCGCTCGAGATTCCTGACTCCGGCCTCTCGGGTATAGCGCTCGATCAGCAACAGCAGGCTCCCCTCGTCGAAGGAGACCTTCCATTTGCCGAGTCCATGCTTGTCAACCTGCCGAGGAACCAGAAACTGGTTCGCGATCGCCAATTTTTCATGGTGGGTATATCCGGAAAGCTTGATGACCTCCATCCGGTCTTGAAGCGCCGGTGGAACCGTATGCATGACGTTGGCGGTACAGACGAACAGCACCTTCGACAGATCGTATTCCACGTCGAGATAATGATCCTGGAACGTGTTGTTCTGTTCCGGGTCGAGGACCTCCAACAGGGCGCCTGCCGGATCACCCCTGAAATCGGCGGCCATCTTGTCGACCTCGTCCAACAGGAGGACCGGGTTGACCGTCCCGGCCTTGCGCATCATCTGGATGATCTGTCCCGGGAAGGCGCCGATGTAGGTTCGCCGGTGACCACGAACTTCGGCCTCGTCCCTGACGCCACCCAGAGAAAGTCGGACGAACTCGCGCCCCGTAGCCCGAGCAATCGATCGTGCCAGCGAGGTCTTTCCCACTCCCGGGGGTCCCACGAAACACAGGATCGTACCGCCGGTCTTTCGAACCAGTTGTCGAACAGCCAGGAACTCGAGAATCCTGTCTTTGACCTTGTCCAGGCCGTAGTGGTCTTCATTGAGCACTTTTTCAGCTCGAACGATATTACGGATTTCACGGGAGGAGGCGGCCCACGGGACGGCCAGGAGCCAGTCGACGTAGTTCCGACAGACGCCGGCCTCTGCCGAGACCGGAGGCATGCCCTCGAGTCGCCGGATCTCGATCAGGGCCTTCTCCCTGGCCTCGTCGGTCATCGAAGACTCTTCAACCGTCTTTTTCAACTGGGCCAACTCTTCGGTATTGTCGTTGCGGCCCAATTCTTCGTTGATCGCCTTGATCTTCTCCGACAGATAGTATTCGCGCTGAGCCTTCTCCATCTGTTTCTTGACTCTCGAAGAGATCTGGCGGTCGATCTGGAGTTTGTCAATCTCGACATCAAGCAGATCATTGATTCGCTGGAGGCGCTCCATCGGCTCCATCATTTCCAGCAATTTCTGTTTCTCGGCGGTTGGTTGGGACAAGTGTGCTGACAGGATGTCGGCGAACTGATCGACCTCCTGATCCTGAAGGGATGCCACGACTCCCTCGACCGAGAGATGGTGGGAGAGCTTGGCGTACTCCTTGAAGACCTCAGTCAGGTCGGCCATGTACTTTTCGATTGCCGGCGTTGCCTTGAGCTCAACCGTGCGCGTGCGAACAGTGGCTTCCAGAGTTCCTTCATTGGAGGAAAGGTCAACAATTTCCGCACGGGCCAGACCCTCCACCATCACCTTGATATTGCCCGACGCCAGCTGCAGATGTTGAACCACCCGAGCAGTGACTCCAAGGGTGAAAACATCGTCCGGCCCCGGGTCATCCACCTTGGGGTCCTTCTGAGTCACCAGAAAAATCATGGAGTCTTCCCGCTGCAACGCAGTTTCCAGGGCCGTAACCGAGGGCTTTCGCCCTACAACGAAAGGCGCCATCATATGGGGAAAAACCACCATGTCCCTCAAGGGGACGACGGGGAGGGTCAAAAACTCGTCCGTACTCATCAACAAACTCTCTCGTTTCAGGATTTTCCCGGCGAACCCGGGATTTGGGTCGTTGAGTCCCAACCGCGAACACGGTCAGGATACTGCGATGACGACTAACTCACTTTCTTACGAACTCCCGTCAAGGGCTGGACGCGGCGTTCCACAACATCTCGAGAAATGACAAGTTCATCAGTCTCCGGCATGGACGGTATCTGGTACATGATGTCCAGCATCAACTCCTCGAGAATGATCCTCAAGCCCCGGGCGCCGACATTTCTCTCCAGCGCCTCCTGCGCCACTGCGGACAGCGCTTCGTCAGTGAACGACAAATCGACATTCTCGAAGGACAGGATCGTTTCATACTGCCGCACCAGGTTGTTCCTGGGCTCCGTCAGAATCCGAACCAGGCTTTCGTGATCCAGTTCGTGCAGCGTGGATACCACCGGGATTCTGCCGACGAACTCGGGGATCATGCCGTACTTGATCAGGTCTTCGGGATGGACCTTTTCCAGAAGCTCCGACGACCGGTGCTCGTTGCCACCGAGATCGACCCCGAAACCCATTCGTTTCTGGTTGAGCCTTCCGGCGACGATGTCTTCGAGGCCGACGAACGCACCACCACAGATAAACAGGATGTTGGTGGTATCAATCTGAATGAATTCCTGGTGTGGGTGCTTTCGTCCGCCCTGGGGCGGCACGTTGGCGACCGTACCCTCGAGGATTTTCAGGAGGGCCTGCTGCACTCCCTCACCCGATACATCCCGGGTGATCGACGGATTGTCCGCCTTGCGAGCCACCTTGTCGATCTCGTCAACGTAAACAATGCCACGTTCGGCAGCTTCCCGATCACCGTCCGCAGCCTGAATCAGCCGGAGGAGGATATTTTCGACATCCTCACCGACGTAGCCGGCCTCGGTCAAGGTCGTGGCATCGACGATGGTGAACGGGACCTCGAGTTGACGGGCCAAGGTCTGGGCCAGAAGGGTCTTTCCGGTGCCGGTCGGACCAATCAGTAGAATATTGGACTTCGCCAACTCGACGCCATCCCGGGTCTTGGCCTGTTTGTACTCGATCCGTTTGTAGTGGTTGTAGACAGCGACCGAGAGTTTCTTCTTGGCGCTTTCTTGACCGATGACGAAATCATCCAGGTGTTGTTTGATGATCTGTGGTTTGGGGAGGTCTTTATGACGGACCTTGGCCTCGTGGACCCGGTCCTCAGCGATGATGTCGAGGCAGACCTCCACACACTCGTTACAGATATACACAGTCGGTCCAGCGATCAGCTTTTTGACTTCATGCTGGCTCTTGCCGCAAAAGCTGCACCGCAGGACGTCTCCTTCACGCTGGGACATGGGAGCCTCCGTGGTTCATTCTATACCACATTTGCTTCGACACCTCATTCCCGGGAGGTGATGATCTCATCGATCACACCGTACTCAAGGGCTGCATCCGCTTCCAAGAAGAAATCCCGCTCCGTGTCTTCGTGGATCTTGTCGACCGGCTGGCTGGTATGGCCGGCCAGAATCTCGTTCAGCCTGGTGCGCAACCGCATCAAGTCCTTGGCGTGGATGTCGATGTCGGTCGCCTGCCCCTGGAGGCCGGACATCAGAGGCTGATGGAGGAGAACCCGGCTGTGGGGCAGCGCAAACCGTTTTCCCTTGGTTCCTCCAGCCAATAAAATGGCCGCCATCGACGCAGCCTGGCCCATGGCAATTGTCACAACTTCTGGTTTGACGTATTGCATCGTGTCGTAAATGGCCAAACCGGCGGTGATCGAACCTCCGGGGGAGTTGATGTAGATGCTGATGTCCTTCTCGGGGTTCTCCGCCTCCAAGAAGAGCAACTGGGCGATGATCAGTGAAGCGACCTGATCATCGATCGCCGACCCCAAAAAGATGACGCTGTCTTTGAGGAGGCGAGAGAAAATATCGTACGAACGTTCACCGCGACTGGTCTGTTCCACCACGTAAGGGATCGTGAAACTCATCACTCCTCCTCGGCGCCCGCTCGGCGCAGTAGTTCACTGACGATCGCCGCCATGCGTGCGGCGTGGCGCAGGCTGTCCAGGCGACCCTCCTTGACCAAATTGGCTTTGTGTTCGGCCGGGGGAATTCCTTTTTGCTGTGCCTCACCCGCGATATAGGCGTCCACATCATTCTCGGGGACCTCAATGTCCCACGAATCACCGAGTTGCTCCAGAACCAAGGTGTCCAGGGCCCGGAGTCGAGCCTGTGGTTCGAAGCGCGCCCGAAGGGCCTGGTAGTCCATTTGATCGTCCGGCGCTTGTCCTTGCATCGCCATGTGATAGACGAATCGCTGGATGTCACCGGCTACGGCATCTTTGACCAGGGTCGGGGGGAGCGTCTCAAGCTCCACACCCTCCTCCAGGTGATCCAGGATGTGGCGCCGCCACAGGTCTCGCCGTTCGGACGCCTTTCGGTCGCCGAGAACCTCGACAATTCTCTCTTTCAGCTGGTCCAGGCCGTCAAAACCCAAACCTTGAGCCAGGTCATCATCGATCTCGGGGAGGCTCTTGTTCTTGATGGCCTTGACCGTGATCCTATAGGTCGCCGATCGGACGGACTCCTCGGCGCTGTCCCCTTCAGCTTGATCCTCATTCATTGCCCTGACCGCGACACGTTGGTCACCGATTCGGGCGCCCTGGAGCGCCTCGCTGATTTCCGGAGGCATGCCGTCGGCCCCCACGATGATCCGGGCGTTCTCCTCGGTCGTCGGCTCTTCATCCGAGCCCTCGATCTCAGCGGTCAAGTCGGCCTCGACCATCACGCCGTCGACAACCTGGGCATCCTCGGCAGCAGGCTCCCAAGAGACGTTCTCTTCGCAGACCCCCTCCAATTCGCCTTGGATCTCCGCCTCTGTGACCTCAACCGAATGCTCCGGCAACTCGATTCCATCCAGGGCAGGAAGATCAAAACTGGGTCGAACCTCCAACCGGGCCTTGAAAGCAAAACCCCCGTCATCGCCAAAACCCATCTCGTCGAAAGACGGTTGGGTCAGCGGTTGGAACGCCTCCTCCTCATCAAGGACCTGGCGCCACAACAAGCCGGCGAGATGCTCGGTCAATTCCTCCCGAATCTCTTCGCCATACCTGGCTCGAACGGTCGACAACGGCGCCTTGCCGGGACGAAACCCCGGCACGCGAGCCTGGGATCTCAGTCTTCGGACGATGACTTCACGCTCCTGATCGACCGCTGCCTTACCCAGGTCTGCGGTGATTTCAACGGTGTGGTCGGGGTGTTTGGTGATTTGGTGCGGCATGTTTTCTCCGAAATGGTGCGAAAGGGGGGACTCGAACCCCCATGGGGTTACCCCACGAGATCCTAAGTCTCGCGCGTCTACCAGTTCCGCCACTTTCGCAACGATGGGGATCATGGTGAGCCGTGGAGGAATCGAACCTCCAACCTAGTGATTAAGAGTCACTTGCTCTGCCAATTGAGCTAACGGCCCACAACCGGCGACACTGTACAGGAGAACACTGTGACTGACAAGCCGCGCAATGAGCGCTTCGCGCAGTTGAAGTCTCACAAAGACGTCAAGACACTCGCAAGGTCTCTCCTTCTCAAATAGACCTCTCTCGGTGCGCGCAGCGCAGCAATGAGGATTCTGACGGGCTGTGGCCTCTGTTCCACGAAGTTCGAGGTCAACCTCGGGGCTACAGCCCTTCAGAATCCTTCAGGGTCGACCTCAAACTACCGGTGAACTAAATGCTTGATCTCCGACTGTCCGAGATCACATTCCGCGGTTACGACAACCGCCGAGGTCCCACCATTGAACTCCGGCAGGGCTGCCTGAGCCAGGAAGACCCCGTTGGCGTCGGTTTCTCCTTCCGCCATCTGGAGTCGCCGCGGTTCGGCGGTTGACTTGAACAGCACGCTGACCTTGACTCCGGCCTGCGGGGCGTTGTCCTGGGAGTCTACGGCAACGATCCGGATCTCGGTCTCAGAGCCGTAAACAAAATCCTTCTCCCCCGAGGAGCTGAGGATGAGGTGCGCCTTCCCCCGTTGGGCCTTGAGGTAGTCCAGAATGACCTCGTCCAACGACGGTTCTTCAGCGGCAGGTAGCTGGTCGGCGACGGCCCCCAGGCCTTCGAGTGGGGGCTCCCCGGTCAGTTGACCAAGTTTTCCTCTGCGGATGGCCTCGACCAGGGTTCGGTGTTGACGCTCCATCATGGCGGCGACCTCTTGGTCATCGGCATCCTGGAGGACCAGGTCGTCATAGGCCGTTTTCTTCGAGTAGAGAATCTCGCCTCTTGCATACACCAACGACTCGATACTCGGGTTCGACCGTCCCTTATCCTCTGTTTGCA
>JBDLIO010000091.1:0-7453 GCA_039714865.1 Acidobacteriota bacterium
GTCCTCGACCTGGGCGGCGTTGGTGATATCCAGGGTGTCGATGTCAGAACCCGAAACGGAACGTCCGCGCGTTGCCGCCAGCCTTTGAGCGGCTCTGCCAAGTTGGCCCAGGTTCCCGGTGATCAGGATCTCAGTCATGCTTCATGCCTCGATGGTGGATGGTAGCAGAAGGGAGGGAACTCTTCTTAGAGAATCCGCAGTGTCAGCGCCTTCGTCACGGCTTCCAACTGGCTGTTGACCTCGAGCACCCGGAGGATTTTCTGGATGTGTGAGCGAATGGTATGAATGCTCAGACACAGAATGTCCGAGATCTCGTTGGAATTTTTTCCGTCGGCAAGGAGGCGCAATACCTCTTTTTGGCGGGCGGTCAGCCGAAAGACCTCGGCCATCCCGCGTGCTTCCTCGCCAACGTACGTTCCGTCTGTTCCTGCTCCGACTCCGACGAGAATCTGGTCGAGAAACTGGTCGGACCGGCGCCTGCGTTGAATCTGCGTCGTCAGGTAGATCAGGTGGTAGTCGTCGGAATCCGGCTCGAGAACGATGACGATTGAGACCCCGACGAAGAGGTGGCGCTCCTCGCCTGTCGTGATGTTGAGTTTGAAGTCCTTGACCAATTCGAAACTCTGGACCATTTCGTGAAGGCCTTCGTTTTCCCGGTTCAGCACATTTCCGAAGATGTCCCGGGCATCCAGCAGCTGAAAAAGGTTGACGCCGAGGATTTCGTCGGCGGATCGTTTGACGAGATCGCCGAACAGGCCATTGAGGGCGACAACCAGGTTGTTTCTGTCGGTCGCTACTGCAGCGCTGGGAATCGTTTCCACGATAGTTGCGATCCTGGTGTTTTCGTGATGGGAAATTTGATCAATGCCTGCCATCGAAAGAAACCTCCAGATATACCGACCATTCCCGATCCGCCAGCATGATTTCTATTGTTTTTCTCGAGATCATTATACCCCGAGTTGAGCGATTCCGCTGATCTCAGCTTTCGAAACGGTAACCGACGCCACGGACGTTGTGGATGTGGCGAGGTTTGAGAGCTTCGTGCTCGAAGGCTTTTCGAAGTGAGAGGATGACGTTGTCGACAACGCGGGTGTTGGGGTGGTCGGGAAGGTCCCACACTTCGGCCAGCAGGTCTCTCCGGCTAACGACCTGGCCCTCCCGGTTGAGCAGTAACCTCATGACCGCGATTTCCTTGCGTGAGAGTTCGACGACACCCTTCAGGGTGAGGGCGTGCCAGGTTGCGAAATCGATCCAAAACTCACCAAAGACCTCGCGCGAGCCTTCCTCATCTGTGACGGCCGGGGAGTCGTTATCCTGTGCCGCGGGTTTGGTCCACTCACCCCGCCGCAAGAGACCCTCCATTCGTGCCAGTAAAACAGCCAGGTCGAAAGGTTTTGTGACGTAGTCATCGGCGCCGAGGCGGAGTCCGTACACCATGTCATCGGGTTGGTCGCGCGCAGTCAGCATCAAGATCGGAGTCAGATCACCGCCATCGCGCAATCGGCGGCAGACCTCGAAGCCGTCCACTTTGGGAAGTCGGACGTCGAGGACCACGAGGTCAAACCGGTTCGAAGCGGACTTGGCCAGTGCCTCTTCACCGTCAACGGCCAGCGTCGGCTGCCAACCCTTGCGTCTGAAGTTCCGGAGCAGCCCCTCAGCGATTGCCTCTTCATCCTCGACCAACAGGATCCTGACTGCAGCGTCGCTCACACCATCTTCTCCATCATCGGTACCTGAACCTCAAACGTCGTTCCGGGTTCCGAGTCGCGCGACATGGCGCGTACATCACCTCGCATCTGTTCGACGAGCTGAGAGACGATGAACAACCCGAGTCCGGTGCCGTGTTCGGCATGGGTATCGCGGCCGATGCGATAAAACCGGTCGAAGATCAGGCTCAACTCGGACTTCGGGATGCCGATTCCTTCATCGGTGACCCTGAACACCACCTGCGGACCTCGTTCAAAAACCCGACACCAGATCCGTCCACCTGAGGCCGAGTAGCGAACCGCATTCTCGATCAAATTTGTCAGGACATGCCTGAGGGCATCGTCGTTGACGAGAACAGATGCATCAGTTTCGATAGCGGCCTCGAAGATAAGATTGCCGTTTTCGACCATCAGACGGATCTCCTGGAAGAACTGTCGACAAAAAGGCGCCACCTCAACCTCGCTCTGGTCGAAAATCTGTTTTCGCGCGACCAGCCGGCTGCTCTCGAGGACATTGCCGATCAACCGGTCGAGACGTTGGGCTTCGCGAAGGATATAACCGATCGATCGTTGCCGATACTCGTCGGTCTCGTCCTGTTCCAGGGTTTCCGCGTGGAGCCGGATTGCGGCCAGAGGTGACCTCATTTCGTGGGTAATTCCGGAAACAAACTCCTCCTGTTTCCGTGCGTAGCGGTACTCCGCCAAAGAACGGGCAAGTTGGTGGGTCACGAAGACGATCAGCAGGGCGAAGAGTGCGCAACCCACTGCCAGGATGATCCATGGCGACCGGGGGCTGGTCACACCCAACCGGCCGGCAAACTCGTGCAGGCGCCCTCCAGATTGGATGGCGTACACCACCCAAACAACCAACAAGGCAATCACCACAATCAGTGAGAGCACATAAGGGATGACGAACGTCCGGGTGCGAGTCACGCCTCGATCATACCGGGTTCCAGTCCGGTGGAGCCGGAACCAAAGCTAAGCGGAGCGACTTGGACCCGAGCCCGAGCCGATACCGTATAAGTCGCTACCCCATGAAGCTGGACCCAGGCAACCGCTCCTGTGGATTTTTCAGCTCGGACCAAACCAGAGAAGAGTCGGGCACGGGCACGGGCACGGGCACGGGCTCGGGAAAACCCCACGGTGTGCGATCTTCGGCAAACCCCCCAACTGCGGCCATTTATAGAACGTCGGCCTGGTATCCGACTCGATTTTTCGAGGATATATGGTTGTGAGTTGCTCAAGAAGGGGAATGCCGTAGCCCAGGAGACCAGATTATTGGTTGCGAATGTCTGGTGCAAGGAATAGGCTGCCCTTTCAGGCTATTGTCCTTGAGTGACTGGAAACGGAGGTGCACCATGCACGACCTGAACGAAAACCGGATTCTCGGTAAACATCGGGATGACAGCATTCCGCGTGAGCGTGAGGGGGAGATCATCGACCGCGTGGCAGGCCACATGGCTGCGGTGATGCGGGAACTCCACATGGATCTCGACGACCCCAACTTCGAGGGTACGCCCGAGCGTGTCGCGAAGATGTACCTGGAGATGTTTCACGGGCTGTTTGAGGGGTCGGAGCCCAAGGTGACGACATTTCCCAATGACGAGGGCTACGGCCACATGGTGATCGAGCGGGAGATCCCTTTCTACTCGATGTGTGCTCACCACTTCGTCCCGTTCTACGGGCACGCCCATATCGCCTATATCCCGAAGGAGACGATCGTCGGGTTATCGAAGCTGCCCCGAATTCTGGAGTTCTACGCCAAGAGACCCCAACTTCAGGAGCGTTTGACCGAGCAGGTTGCCGGATATCTGTGGAGCCAATTGAAACCGTTGGGCGTGATGGTGGTCATCGAGGCGCGCCACCTCTGTGTCGAGATGCGTGGCGTCAAGAAACCCGGCGCCCTGACGACGACATCGGCCCTGCGCGGGTGCTTCGCCGATCATGACGTCAGAGAAGAATTTCTCGCCCTCGTCCGCCGCAACGTTGCTTGGTAGGAACCGACGCCAGGCCGAAGGCCTGCCGAGCCGATAGGCTCGGGCCCGCGAAGCGGGCAGCGTGGGCTAGGCGCACGGCTCAGCTGATAGCTGACAGCTGACAGCCGAGAGCTTTCTACTCCACCTCAGCGAAGATGTAGATCTTGGCGGTTTCGGCGAGATTGCCGCCGTCGACCTTGATCTTCTGAGTGTCCTCGTTGTACCGACCCGGGCCCACTTTGATCTTCTTGAGTTTGATTCGCTCCAACTGTCGGCCGCGTTCGTCTTCCAAGAGGATGATGGCCGAGAGGGCCAGCGCAGTGTCTGTGAGGTTTTCCAATTCACTGGTAAATGTTGTTTTGGTCTTTTTGCCGGCAGTCCACCCCTCGTCATCGCCCGCGCTTGCTCTCAGCACAGTCCATTTGATTCCGTCGATGCGAAGGTTGAGGTCAAGGGTCTGACCGATCTTGAAGTCGAATTCTTCCTGGAATGGACTGCTGACCTCTCTCAGCTCAGTGTCTTGGGCCGAAGCGATTCCCGCGGATGCCAGTATGGCTGCAATTACAATCAATGCCTCTGCAATACGCCGCATTATCCGTCTCCCCCACGACAGTCTCCCAGCAGTATACATTCGCCGGATTCCAGGGGTCCGGCCGGACCCTGGCGTTCACAACGAAAAACGGCGCCCCGCGGGCGCCGTTGAAAAAAAGTGTTTTCGATCCAATTCTAGGGGATGTGAATGGTCATGCCCTTTTCGACCGAAGCGGCGTCACCCGAGACGACATTGCAGTATGAGAGTTTCTCTTTGACCTTGGTGACTTCGAGGGTGGCGATCGTCGTCATGTCCTCATCCAGGATTTCACCAGTGTCGGGGTCCCGGATGACTTCGACGTCGCCGACGATGAATTGCTGGCCGACGCCGACGCCTTCACGTTCGCCCCGGTTGACATAGATTGTGCCGCTCTTGTTCATGACGACCGACCCGGTCCACTGAAAGTTCGGCAGTTGTTTGATCAAGAACTGGACCGCTTCGTCACAGGCTGCCTGTACGGCCAGGCCGACGTTGTCATTGCTCTCGCCGCCAAAGGCTGCACCCCACGAACCGGTGTCGTAGCCGATGTTCATGCCCTTCTGCTTGCTGACGCCGACGACGCTCTTGGAGGCAACCACCTGACCGGTGCTGGCGTCGACGATGTAGATCGTCGCGTTGATCTCACCCTTGCCGCCTTTGCCGCCGAGCTTGAGCCCCTTGAACCGAATGCCGCCGCCGCCCTTCTTGACGCCATCCTGGACGTGGGTGATGGCGCCCTTGACCAGAAGTTGGGCCGGCGTCATCTGACCGGTGACTGCTGCCTTCTTGCCGCCCGCGGTCCGGCCGGAAGCCGAGAGGTCCTGTTCGTCCATCGCGGCGTTGCGCATGTCACCTTCGCCGAGCACGATGAAGTGTCCGCTCTGGTTGAGCATGTCAGTCATCACCGTGCCCCATGCGTTGCCGATATCAAAGTGACCGTACCAGCCGGCCTTGTTTTCGAATTCAGTGACCGTGATCGAGAAACGCAGGCCGCCGGTGGCTTCCTCGGCCACAACCATCCCGGAAGCAAGAACCAACAACGCCGCCAAAATCATTACCTTCTTCATGGTGTCCTCCTCAAGTATCGACGTGCCATCCTAACCCGAACCCAAGATCACATCAACCGAGAAGTCCGGCCGAATCTTCCCTCCGGACATTCAATCGTCAGGCTGACATTTACCTTTTGGTTCGTTGAGTCTTGCAGACGCACAGGGCCGTCATGTTGACAATTTCATTGACTTCCATGCCCCGTTGCAGAATATGAACAGGAGCGCCGATGCCGGTCAAGATCGGGCCTATCGCTTCGACCTTGCCCAGACGCCACAGTAATTTGTAGGCAATATTGGCTGCGGCCAGGGTCGGGCAGACCAGGATATTGGCATCGCCCTGGATTGCCGACCACGGGAAGGCCTGCTCGGCGATCGCCGGTTCGACGGCGGTGTCGGCGTGCATCTCTCCCTCAATTTTGAGGTCGGGCCAACGCTCCTTGGCGATGGTGACCGCTTTACGGACTTTCCTGCAAGCGGCATCTTCGTTGGAGCCGAAGTTGGAGTAGGACAGCATGGCGACGCGAGGATCGACGTCGAAGTAAGTTTTGGCCACCCGGGCGGTCAGCCAGGCGATCTCCGCCAATTCTTCGGCGGTGGGATCGGGGTTGACCGTCGTGTCGGCGATGAAGAGCATGCGGTCTTCGAACAACAGGAGAAAAACGCCCGCCACCTTGCTGACGTCACTCATGGTCTGGTGGATCCGAAGAGCCGGCCTGATGGTGTCCGGATAAGAATGGGCCACGCCGGCAATCAGGCCGTCGGCATCACCCTGCTGCACCATCATGTTGCCGAAATACACGGGGTCGCGCAGTCGCTTGGCGGCATTGACCGCTGTCGCACCACGGCGCCACCGCTTCTGATGGTAGGCCTCGCCATAGGCGTGGCGCCGATCATCCTGAGAGGGGTCGACCACAGTGATGTCTTTTGCGTCGATTTCATGGTCGGCCAGGAGGTTGCCGATTACCTCGGCGTTGCCCAGGAGGATCGGTTTGCAGATCTTCTCGTCGACCAACATCTTGGCGGCTCGAATGATCGAGTCCTGCTCGCCCTCGGGGAAAACGATCGATTTGGGATCCAAACGGGCCTGGTCGAAGACGCCGTGCATCACCTCGCGGGTTCGGGAGAGCCGGTTTTCCAATTCTCTGACGTAATCATCCTTCGATGAATATGGCTTGCGGGCAACCCCGGTGCGAATGGCGGCCTCTGCAACGGCCGGCGCCTCCCACAAGAGGACTCGATAGTCGAAGGGTTTGGGAATGAGATACTCCGGCCCGAACTTGAAGGGTTTACCACCATAGGCGCGAACGACCGAATCGGGAACGTCTTCCTTGGCCAGGTCGGCCAGGGCTTTGGCGGCGGCGAGTTTCATTTCTTCGTTGATGCCGGTTGCGGCCACATCGAGGGCGCCGCGGAAGATGAAGGGGAAGCCCAGGACGTTGTTGACCTGGTTGGGATAGTCCGAGCGGCCCGTCGCCATGATGACGTCGGGGCGTGCGGCGAAGGCGTCTTCCGGTAAGATTTCCGGGTCGGGGTTGGCCATGGCGAAGATGAGCGGGTCGTCCGCCATCGTCTTGACCATCTCCTGGGTCACGAGGCCTGCGACCGAGACACCGGCGAAGACGTCGGCGCCGACCATGGCGTCCGTAAGCGTCCGGGCCTCGGTTTCTACTGCAAACCGTTCCTTGTAGGGGTTCATGCCTTCGGTGCGGCCCTTGAAGATGACGCCCTTGGAGTCAACCAGAAGGAGGTTCTCAGGCTTCACGCCCAGGGAGAGATAGAACGTGGCGCATGCGATACCCGCCGCTCCGGCGCCCGAAAAGACCACCTTGATCTCGTCGATCTTCTTGCCGATGACCTCGATTGCGTTGACCAGGGCCGCTCCCGAGATGATGGCCGTGCCGTGCTGGTCGTCGTGGAAGACCGGGATGTCGCAGGTTTTCTTGAGCTCTTCTTCAATCTCGAAGCACTCGGGCGCCTTGATGTCCTCGAGGTTGATGCCGCCCAGTGTCGGCTCGAGGAGTTGGCAGAAACGGATGATCTCTTTGGGGTCTGTGGTGTCGACCTCGATGTCGAAGACGTCAATGTCGGCGAATTGCTTGAAGAGAACTCCCTTGCCCTCCATCACCGGCTTGCCGGCAAGGGCGCCGATGT